>CAKZJI010000189.1 GCA_936941515.1 uncultured Propionibacteriaceae bacterium | reverse complement strand
GCGGATCAACGCTGCATCCGGTTTGGCGGCTAGGAATCTAGGCACAGCCTCCACACTACTCCGCTCAGTGAGGTTGGGAGTCAGTTTGAGCAGAAGAGTCGCAATCTGTTGGTGGGTCGGTGTGGATGGACGCCGTGAAGGGTCAGGACCTGGTGCTCCCTGGGCGGTGGCGTCAGCCCGGGGTTGGGCTCTCTGCGACCGCGGTCGACGAGGTGCGAGACGCTGGGCTCTGTGATCTCTGCGGTTTTGAGGTTGCGATTGAGCTGCCCGGCTTCCGTGGGGTTGTGAGTGTGGTGTGTCGGGGGTGGTCAGGTTGGTGTGTCTGGTTTTTTGGCTCTGTTTTCGCTCCAGGGAGGTAGGTGCTGATCTTCGTGCAGTTGCTGACTCGTTAGACGGTACGGTATTTCGGTGGCTGGCTGCTGCCAATCATCAGGTATGGATGGTCTATTCATGAGTTCTTCGAATGATGGTGGGATGTAGGTTTTGGGTTTTGCGCCTTTCATGTAGTGGCGTTCTGCGCGTGCTCCCAGTGGGTATGGTATGTCGGTGGCTGTTCCCAGTAGTAGTAGTGGTGCGTCAGTTGCGTAGCGCAGCATGTGTTCGTAGCTTGAGTCGAGGTATTCCAGTTCTTCTCGGGAGAGGAGGTCGAGGCCGTCGAAGCAGATGCATAGTCCGCCCCAGCCTTTTGTGCCGCGGATTAGTGTTGAGAGGAGTGCCCACTGTTCGATTGTTTCGTTTACTGATCCTGCGTCGGCTAGTAGGAAGGGGGCGCAGTATTCTTCATCGTCCAGGTCTCGCCATCGTGGGGCCAGATTCCAGTAGACTCGGCGGTATCGTTCCATTGCGGAGGTGATGCGTTCCCAGTGTTGTGGGTGGAACTGGTCTTCCATGTTCATGCTTGCGCTGTGCATGGCGTCTGAGATTTCCATGCCTGGTTCGATCTTCACCCACATCACTGCGTATCCCACGGCCTTGTCTCGTAGTTGCAGGAGTTGTTCCTCGCGTTCTGGGCCGGTGGGGCCGATGATGATGTGAATGTCCTCCAGGGGTGGCAGGCGATCCATTATCTTCCTCTTTCCGTGTTCCGGTCCGGTGTTTTGTGGTCTTTGGGGGTTTTTGATGCGAGTTGGGCGGCACGGCGGCTGAGCTCGTGGATCAATGCCGGTTGCCGGTCTGGCTGAGTTCCCCTCGGTGAGGCCTGTTGGTGTTCGAGAGGGGCCAGTCCCGCTATCCGACGCTGACCCGCGAGATATGGATAGGAGCTGGAAGTAAGCTGGGAAAGATGATAATCGCAGATCTGAACATTTCCGTCCGTACGGTGCATAACCATCCCCGCCCTGCGCAGCTGTTCTCCCACGGTCATCACCTCTGCCAGCGGTGCCTTCAGGGCTGAGGCTATCTGCCCGTCATTGCTGATTCCGCTGTGAATCGCCAATACGGACACATAGTCTCGCTGCAGAAGGTTTAATTGCCGCCACTGAGGCATCAGATACTCAGCGGTGAAATATTCATGGGCTATCGTAGTACTTTGTTGTACGTCTATGGCGTTTATTAATGGGTTTGGTGAATTGAGCCAGGTGTGGTTGGCGAGGATCTGTGTGAATCCGGGGTGTCCCTGTGTCAACTGGTAGGTGATGCTTATTGCTTCCTGTGACCAGTCTCGTCCTCTGGCGATGGCTGGGGCGCGTAGCGCTTCTTCAACTGCCTGCCTTGTCAATGGGATCTTCATTGCGGAGTAGGTGATGGGGTTGCCGGTGGCCACCGGCATGATCTCCCGTATTCCTGGATGCCCAGTGCCCAACAGCACAATCGGAATTTCCCCGTTGCGGTCTGGTTTGAGCCTGTGCAGCACCTCCTGCAATACCAGCAGATCCTCAGGGGGGAAGCGGTGCATCTCGTCGACTGTGAGCAGAAAGCCGCCACGCTTCCCGCCCCTGCTCCTGGACCGTGCAGCACGGCTCAGCTGCGCTGCCAGATCTTCGACGAGAATCTCTGTTTCCTGCCTGGTGAGACCGGCTGAGATGTTCGCGGTGACCCCGCCGGGGAGGCCAACCCCCGCGCCCACAGAGGGTTGTAGTCGCTTGAACCATGATGCCCTTCCACCCGCCTTTTTGGACAGGGCGGTTTTGAAGGTGGAATCCCGGGATAGCTCCACCACTTCATAACGGAGGCTTCGGGCGACCTCCACGCATGCTTCAAGCAGGCTGGTCTTCCCGCATCCCGTCGGTCCGGTGAGTACCACGTGCTCCGGTATTCCACCTCGTGAGACCTCACGCAGATGATGGGAGAAGCCGCGAAGAAACCCTTCCTGCCCCGGCAGCCCTGGCCCCTGCGGACGTCTGCCACGCTTAGCTGCATAGGGGGAGGAGCCTCTGAAGTCATCGCTGGGCATGATCACCCTCCCGCGTCGTGGCATCAAGGTGCACACGCCCGCGCAGGTCACCAGCTGGTGTTGGGGCTGCTTTCCTGCTGCGGAGTATGCGAGGCCCATGCGCCAAGACCGAGGTGGTGCGCTCAGACTGAGAAGTCGTGGACTCGGCCGGGTCGGGCAACGCCGTGGTATTACCCTCATCGACACGCACCCGAGACGACATAACCCAATCATAGTGAGGACCAGCATCAACGGGACCGTCACCCCACAGAATTAATGAAGGAGTCCGGTGGGGCGCACCACTGAAGTGATTCACTGAGGCTGTGGGCATCGAATACCGCCGAGGTGTCGGGAGAGGCTCTGGAGATGATCTGACTGACAAACGGAGGTGGTGTCCCGTGATCAAGGGAGCAGCCTGCTCGGCTCACCGCTGTAGGTGATCACCAGCTCATCGCGTGCCCGGGAAGCCGCCACGTAGAGCAGGGAGCGTTCTCTCAGCATCGCATCCTCGAATTCGGCGGCGTCGTAGTCGTAGGCGTCGAGCCCCATGGGGATGGAGGTGGCGGAGAGACTGAACACCAGGATCCTCGCGAACTCTGTGCCCTTGGCCCGATGCATCGTGAGCGCCACCGGCGCTCCAGGCCGCGGAACGCCGCGATCCAGGGGATGCACCGAGACTCCATTCTCCGCCAGCCCCTCAATCACCCGAGTGCGGCCCGCTGTGTCTCGCACCAGCACTGCCAGGGCCTCCGGGTCGATGCCCTCTCCAATCCAGCCCTGCAGCGTTCTGGCGGCGAAACTGAGTTCCTCCGCGGGGGAGTTGAAGCGCTTAACCCTCGGCTGCGGGCCGCTCCGGGCGGCCAGGTAGCCGTCGAGGGAGTC
Source organism: uncultured Propionibacteriaceae bacterium (assembly GCA_936941515.1). GTDB lineage: Bacteria > Actinomycetota > Actinomycetes > Propionibacteriales > Propionibacteriaceae > Arachnia. The sequence goes on along the minus strand of CAKZJI010000189.1, from coordinate 9,425 downwards.
GCTGTTGCCGTCCGAGTCTGTGAACCGGCGCCCCTCCAGGATCCGCACCGCCAACTCCAGGTTCTCCGCGGTGGTTCGGTAACTCAGCTTCAGCCGTCGTGAGCGTCCCTGGGTTTTGATCCCGTGATGCGACAACACCACCTTGTGCCCGTAGATCCGCTGATGTGAGTCCTCCACGATGAAGATGTCATTGCCCTGCATCGGTGTCAGCGCCCGTACCAGCTTCCAGTGGCAGGGTTTGAAGTCCTGGCCCTCGTCGACCAGCACGTGACGTACCTGCACCTGCCGGGTGCGTTCCAGGTGAGTGGCGGCGATCATAGCCGCCTCCGCGAAATCGACGGTGTCGTTCTGCAGTGCTGCGGCCCGGTAGGCCGAGACCACGGCCCACACTGCCCGACGAGCCGCCCGGTTGAGCCTCACCCCGCGGCCCGGTCGCGGGGTCCGCAGGTAATCCGCCTCGTGGGTGATGCGTTCCGGCAGGATCACCATCTCGTACTCCGACTGGAGGAACACGTCACGCCGCAGCTTCTCCGGCAGGTCCTGTCCAGCCACCTCAATGGCATCTCGCCAGGCCCCGCGTGCGGTGCGCTGCTGCAGGGTGCTGCGCCCCACCCCTAACACCTCGGCGCTCGCCTCCGTGATCGCGGTCCCGGCCAGCCGCAGGACCTCGCTGGCCAGGGCGTCGATGCCCTTTACGTAGACGCCGGGCGCCCCCAGCCTGCCGCCATGCCGGAGTCCGGGATCGAGGCTGTGGAGGCTGCGTTCCAGCTCCGCTGCGATGTTTGTGTTGAAGGTGGTCAGGAGCACAGGAACACTGGGATCCTGGCGTGCCAGTCGGCGTCCGCGATGCACCACGACGACCGTCTTGCCGGTGCCCGCACCACCACCCAGACGGAAACTGCCACCCCAGTCCCTGAACACCCAGTCGCGCTGCTGGGGATGCAGGAACACCCTCCAGGCTGAGAAGTCGCCTTCCAGGATAATGCGGCGCAGCTCCTCGGCACCGGCCAGCTTGGCGAACCCCATCTGGGCGGCGGGTTTGTCGAAACCGTCGAGAAGAGCCCTGTCGGAGATCAGCTCAGGCTGCTCGAACCGCTCGAAATCCGCCTCGACCTGATGGGGATCGGCCTGAGCCTCATCGGCGGTGAGGATCTTGAGCTCCTCACCGACATCGGTGATGGAATCACCGTCGGCAAGCATCAGCAATGCCAGGCCCTGCCATTCGGGCAGGCGGCAGGCGTAGTCGCGGATCGCCTCCCGGGCGGTCAGGCGGACGGCGGTGCGCGCCACCTCGGGGGGGATGCCGAGGGAGACGGTGAGGTCCTCTGCGCTGAAGCTGATGAGTGGTGCTGGTCCGGTCGCCCCACCGGCCTGTGCAGCAGGAGCCTCTCGACGGTGTGGCTGGGTGGGATCGACGGTGACGAAGTCCGTGATGCCATTGACGGGATTGACCTGCAGCCGGGTCTTCTCCGCCATCTTGTAGGCCTTGTCGTGGGGGTAGACCCCGTGGAGCACGTATGTGGTCTTCTCCCCTGCCAGCTTGAACAGCAGCGCTCGGAAGTTGTCATCCACCCGGCCCGTGCGGGCCCGCTGATCTGCGGCATTGCGGATGGGCTCGATGTGCAGACCGGGTGCCGTGTCGTCGGCGGTCAGCTTCTCCAGGAAGGTCATCACCTTCTGCTTGATGCTGCCGTCCAGCGAGTCCCTCTGCTTCTGGTAGATGATCACGCTCTCAGCCATCCTGGTGTTCCTTCCATGCGGTGACTATGAGATCGGCCTTAGGGGCCACCACCCGCCAGCCCGGCGGCGGGGTCATGTTGGCAAGCGGGTTGAACTGCACGGCGATGCGGGCTGTCGACCAGACCAGGTCGAAGGGCACCCCGTCCCCCAGCTCCTGCCCGACCTCCCCGTCCGGGGCGTCAATCCCCGCTGCGCTGAGCTCGCCGATCAGCACCTGAACCGGCTCCTCACCGCGGAACTCGTCGGCTATCCGAACCCAGCCCGGGGTGAGATCGACGGGTGTGGCTGCGGGTTGCGCCGTTCCATGTGAGGTGATGGAGGCGGCGCTCAGTACAGCCTGATGCACAGGAAGCAGAGCCGTCGCATTGGCCAGGCGCAGCCACTCCCGCCATGCCTCCTGGGCCTCGGGAGCACCCAGGTCGGCTGTGTCGTCGAGAACTGCGCTCAATGGCATTGCACCCGGCGGGCCCTTCGCGACGGCGCCTCCTCCGGGTTGGGGTAGTACTCGCGCAGGGCGTCACGCAGGAAGTCGACGGGATGCGCATAGAGCCGTTGTTCCCCGGCCTGCCGGGGCAGTGGCTCCGTGGCCGGGGGTGTCTCCAAGAACTGCTGCAGCCAGTCCTCCGCATCGTCACCGACCGAGGCGGGGTCAGCCACCACCTCATCGAACTCCCTGACCCCCGCCAGGACCTGCCGGATCGCCTCCTCCTCGTCGGCGACGCTGTAGCGCCCCATCAAGCTGGCCGCATCCCCCAGCGCCAGATGCGCCTCATGCTCGCGGCGGACCAGACTGGTCAACACCCGCACATCCCCTGCGAAACGCGGGGTGTCCAGGTCGAGCAGCAGGGTCGTGATCTCCGGGCGTTGCCGCTGCCCGTACCGGTCGATGCGGCCGTTGCGCTGCTCAAGCCGGATCAGCGACCACGGGATGTCGAAGTGGATCAGATGATGGCACTGCCGGTGCAGGTTGACGCCCTCACTGGCCACATCACCGGTGATCAGCAGCCGGATGGGGGAGCACCCCTGCTTGAAGCTCTCCACGATCTCCTGCTGGGCATCGTCGGCCAGCCCACCGTGCAGGACCTCGACCTGGCCGCCACCAAGCCGCAGATCCCGTGCGAGATGCTCGGCCAGCCATCCGAGGGTCGCCACCCGCTCGCTGAACACCACCGCCCGGGTGGGGGAGCCGGCGGCGACGCCGATGCCACGCAGGTAGCGCAGCAGCTCGTCGTATTTCGCCGACGAGGCGCGGCAGGCCTCGTTGAGCTCCTCCAGGCGGCGCAGGGCAGCGGCCTCACGGTGTGCGTCGACGGTTTCACCGAGGCGGGACAGCCTGCCGACGATGGTCTCGTGCAGCGCGGCCGGGGAGGAGAGGAACGCCTTGGCCAGGGTCCAGGGAAACAGCCTCCTGCCGCTGCCGGAGTAGAGGCTCACACCAGAAGCCGGATACAACCACGTGTCAACCAGCTCGTCAGCGAGGGCGTTCTCGGCGGCGGATGCGGGCACGAGCCGATTGTCGGGTTCGCAGCGTTCGGCCCAGTCGGCGCCCACCTCCTCCGCGACCTCGGGACTGTGGCGGTGCCGTCGGATCGTCAGCTGCCTCACCCGGTTGAGGTCGAGCTCCCCGTCGCCGCTGACCGCGGTCGGGTCCAGGAGCCGGATGAGGTTCGCGAACGAACTGGCCCGCCCGTTGTGCGGGGTGGCCGATGCCAGCAGCAGGGCGTCGGTCTGTGGGGCCAGCACGTTTGCGAGCCTGCTGTTCTGGGTCTCGGAGTTCGTCACATTGTGCGACTCGTCTATCACGACGGCGTCCCAGCGGTGGCGGCGCAGGTCGTGGATGAACCGCTCCTGTTTGAGGGTGTCGATGGAGATGATGACCCGGCGGAAATAGGTGAACGGGTTCCGGCTGGCTGGCAGCTTCTGTTTGACCCGCGCCACACCCTGCGAGTCGAGACGCACAAAAGGGATCGCAAACCGCGTCCACAGCTCGTGCTGCATCTGCTCCAGCACGTGGCGCGGGGTCACCACGAGAATCCGCTCACCCCGGCCGCGCCGGATCAGCTCGGCCAGAATCATGCCGATCTCCAGGGTCTTGCCCAGGCCCACGGCATCGGCCAGCAGGATCCGGGGACGCAGAGAATCCGGGTCGAGGACCTGGGAGACGGCTCGCTGCTGATATCCCAGGGAATTAGCGAGCATGCCGGTGGAGACCGTCAGGGAACCCTCATTGAGGGGCACTGGGGTCTTACGCAGCATCGACTCAAGCCACAGCCGGGAGCGACGATAGTGGGGTGAGCCGTCGGCCCTGACCCGGGCCTGCCGTGGATCGATCACCTCCACCGAGTCAAGCGCCGGGTAGAACACCGCATCCTGGCCGCGCACCAACTCTGAGAGCCCGAGTGCGCTGATCGCCAAGCCGTCGCCGGTCTCCTCCACCTGGGTGACGAGCCACTCCTCGTCGCGGACGACAACGACCATCCCAGGGGCGAACACGTCCGTCACGCCTGCCCCCACTCTCTGTTCTGACTGGGGTCAGTCTATCCGGTGAGGCTCCGGGTTCCCCTCCGGGCGGTTGTTGTGGGCCGATAGGGTGATCGGCGTGAGTCGGCAGCCTGGACGGAGAAGACATGGGCGTTGCCATCCGCGTTGATCAGATCCCGGAGCTGGATGAGCTGATTGATCTGTATGACTCCGTCGGCTGGACCGCCTACACGCGCGACCCGGAGACCCTGCGTCGCGCGATGACAGGGTCCTCACGGGTCGTGACAGCCCACGACGGCGACCGGCTGGTTGGTTTGGCCAGGATCATCTCCGACGGCGCGTCCATCGCCTACCTGCAGGACGTGCTGGTGCGGCCCACGATGCAGCGCAGGGGCATCGGACGGCTCTTGGTGCACACGGTGTTCGAACCGTATGCGACGGTGCGCCAGCACGTCCTGATAACCGATGCCGATCCCCGACAGCGCGCCTTCTACGAGTCCCTGGGATTCACCGAGGTGCGTGCCCTCGGCCCCTCCCCTGGACGGGCCTTCGTCCGCTTCCGGAGCTGAGGACCTGGCGGGCTGAGGTCATTGACTGAGACAGGAAGCTGAAGCCATCAACCCTTGCCGATGGCTTGGCGGTGGTAGAAGTCGAGGAGCCTGTGAGTTCCAGTGGGCTCGCCCACGCAGTCGTGCAGCATGCTCCACGACACGAAACGCATCATGTCCGCCCGCCTCGGGGTGAAGACCCCCAGAGCCCCGACGAGAGGCGACAGGACAGCGGACGGAACCCGCGTCACCTTTGCGGGCCGCCCCAGCGCCTGGAAGGCGTAATCCGCTAGTTCCCGCCAGGTGAGGACCTCCGGCCCTCCCACATTCCATGCGCCCGTCTCCCCTGAAAGCAGACGGGTGGCGCAGAACTCCGCGAGATCAGCTCCGTGAATTGGATTGACCCTGATATTCGGGCGGAAAAGGAAAATGCGTCCCCGACGGGCCATGTCGAGAAGCTGCATCATGTCGGAGAAATAGCCGGAGGGATTGATGATCCGATGCGGGACCGGCGAAGAGGCCAGCTCCCGGGCGAAGGCCGTCTTGGCCCTCGTCAGCTGAGCCGGACACTCGTCGCCTCCGATGACATTGACGAAACAGAACGCCTGGGAGCGGTGCCTCTCGGCAGAGCGGAGAATGGCGAGATTTGCCCGGTAGTCGATGCTCCAGGGATTCGCCTTCTGCCGGGTGACGCCCAGCGCCGAGACAACGTGATCCATGCCCTCGGCGACATCAGCAGCGAAGGTGGGATCTGTGACGTCCCCGACGGCCCATTCGTCGACAAGGCCCCTGAGGGAGGGGGCCTCCCAGTGACCCGGTGACTCGGCTCGTTTACGGTCACGGACGATGGCGCGCACCCGGTGGCCGCGACGATGCAGCTCGGCGACGACGAAGCGACCGAGGTAGCCGGTGGCTCCGGCAACGAGGCTGGTGGTCATGAGTCTTCCTTACAGGTCAGCGTATTCCGTCGGATGAGTTGATGTGCCCCTGCGCCGAGACGGGGGGCTCAGATCGGCTGGGTCATCTCGGCATCGCTGTTGAAGGTGAAGAACTGGGCCTTCGGCAGGGCCTCGTGCAGTTTCTCCCCGAGGGCGGTCAACTCATCTTTGGGCAGACAGCTCGGCACCAGCATGTACACCCGCTCCATGCCGCGATTCTCATAGCCCATGAGTCAGCCGCCGCTCACAGCTTCAGGTGAATCCCCGATGTTTCCTGCCTGACCATCTCGGAGATGAGGTCTGCCAGATGGGCGCCAGCCTCGATCGGATTCGACCCGGAACTGTGGATGTTCGAAACGCAGGTGCGGTCCGCCTCCGACATCCCGACCCGCGCCCGGTAGGCCAGATACGCCGACAGGGACTCCGCGCTGGCCAGGCCAGGCCTTTCGCCCAGGAGAACACAGGTGACCGTCGCGTCGAGCGCCTCGGAGACCGGCTCCATGGAACGCACCCGACCGTATCTCACGAAGAACGGGGTGCCCATCCCCAGGCCATGCAGCTTCAGGCCCTGCTCCAGTGCAGGCAACAACTCCGCGACGTTGGCCTCCACCGACGTCGATGAGAGCCCGTCCGCGATGAAGACCTGCACCTTGGGGGAGGGCATGCAGCGTCGCTTGATCTCAGCGATGGCGGCCTCATCGAACTGTGCTCCGAGCTCTGGATTGGTCAGGTACTCATCCTTCGAGCCGCACCGGGTCTGCACCGTGAACAGCCCGGCCTGCTCCAGCCAGCCGGGGGAGACATCGGTGAAGACTGCATCCATGGCTGCGGCCTGGTCAGCCCAGAACCGCAGCTGCGTCGCCGTCGTGTACCGCGGCCCGCTTCTGCCCTGCCCAAGCCTGGCCCAGGTGCGGGCCTTCAACCGGGTGAACTCGTCGGGTTTTGCGGGGTTCGGTACCCGGTAGACCTGCCGGTAGTCGACAGCCCGGATATCCGGGATCTCGGTCTCGATCTCCTGCTGTCCCCGCTGCTCTGCTTCCGGCCCCATGTGCGGCTCGGCCGCGGGACTCGGTCGCGGGCCCTCCTCCGGGCACACCCCGAACCTCTCCAACACCCGACGCACGATCTCCTCAACCTGCTGGTTCTGCCCAATGGTCATCGCCATACCTCACTCAACTCACAGGAACATGGAGCCGTCGCCGGCAGCCTCGGTCAGCACACCTCGTTCATCGCAGAGCCCACGCGAGACCATCCAGCGGTGGAACTCCGGGGCCGCGGTCCTGCCGAGCAGCTCCCGCAGCGTGGCGTCGTCGTGATAGCTCGTGTCCTGATAGGCCAGCATCACGTCGTCGGCGCAGGGCACCCCGATGTAATAGGTCGCCCCCGCCATGGCCAGCAGCATGGTGGCCTGCTGCTGGTCGTCCATCGTGATGGAGGTGTGGTTGGTCCAGCATGGAGCCATTCCCATGGGAAGCCCCAGCAGCTTGCCCATGAAGTGATCCTCCAGATTCGCCCGGATCATCTCCTTGCCGTCGTAGATGGTCTCGGGGCCGATGAAGCCGGTCACATTGTTGACCATGAAGGGTCGGAAGAACCGTCCGAACCCATAGGTGCGGGCCTCCAGGGTCATCTCGTCGATGCCGTGATCGCGACCGACGGAGACCTCCGACCCCTGACCGGTCTCGAAGTACAGCAGGTTCGGTCCCTGACACTGCCCATGCTGCCTGATCAGCTCGTAGGCCTCCTCCAGAAGGGCCCGGCTCACCCCAAAGTCATCGTTGGTGTCCTGGGTCCCCGCTATCGATTGGAAGAGCATCGACAGGGGAGCCCCGCGGCGAACAGCCTCCATCTGGGTGGTGATGTGCGACAACACCACCACCTGGGTTGGGACCTCATTGCGGGCCATGAACTCCCATACTGCCTCCGCTATCCGCTGGGTGTTGCCGGGATCGTCGTTGACGGGATTGATGCCGAAACAGGCATCTCCGCAGCCGAAGCTCAACCCCTCCGCCAGGCTGACGATGATGCTCTCCGGGTCGTCGGTGGTGGAGTTCGGCTGGGCGCGGTAGGAGATGGTTCCGGGCTGCCCGATCTCGGTGTTGCACTGTGTCGTGTAGTGGATGCGGGAGGCACCGTAGACCAGGTCCATGGCGGTCATGATCTTCGCGACGGCGGCGGCCACCTCCCCCGTGAAATTGCGGCCGGAGCGTTTCAGCACATCCGGGGTGGTTGTGTGATCGAGAATCCACTCGCGCAATTCGCCGATGGTCATGTTTCTCATCGACTGATATCCGGGCTGATTCAGGCCATCCCAATTGACGCGTGTGACCTCGTCGTCCTCGTATGGGATCACCGGATTCTCGGTGAGGTCGCCTATGGTGAGCTCGGACAGGACGATCTTTGCAGCGACACGTTCGCTGGCGCTGTTCGCGGCGATTCCCTGCAGCCTGTCCGCGGCTTTCGGCTCATTCGCCTTCGCCAGCACATCGGCTATCCCGGTGAACCGGTATGTCACTCCATCCAAACTGGTGCTCAGCTTCATTGCTCTCCTATCAATGGCGGTCGTTGAATACCAGGGTTTTCACGACAACCGGGACCGCCCGTCCCGCACCGACCGGAGCCCCGATGTCGATGTAGTCACCGCCTCGCGTCCGCACTGAGTCGATGCAGATGACATCGTCGCGGCGACCACGTTTCGCCCCTAACGACTGCCCCAGCACCTTCGCCCGATCCGTCTCCAGCACCACGACCAGCGGATGCGGCCCCTCCAGCACTGGTTGCGCACCCTGGATGATGGCGTCCGCCATCTCCTGCACCGCGCTGAAGGAGTTCAATCCGTCACCGCGCAGGGACAGGGCGACGCTCTGGGTCGGGTCATCCGGGTTGAGGCGACGTATCAGGTCGTTGATGATGCGGGGCAGCTGCGCAGGCTGCGTCTCGACGGTCTCAGGGATGGCGACGATCGGCACGTTGCGCACCGGCAGCTGGGACAGGGAGTACTCGATGGTGGAGCCGGACAGCTCGGTGGTGTGAACGCCGGCGCCGACGACGGTGGCTCCGATGGTCTCGGATCCGTGGTGGCGGTGCACACGGTTGAAAGCCGGGTCTTGGGCGATGGCCTGCCCCAGCAGGACGCCGATGTCGCCGTAACGGAATGGGTCGCCGGTAGGGGAGTCGTCAATCAGGTCAGCGACGCCACCGGAGAAGCTGATGTCGCCCGGAACAAGCGTCGCCGCCAGCGGCTGATCCCGGTTGGTGTACAGCAACGGGTGCAGTGCGTCGCGGGGAACCAGGCCTATCGCCATCGCCAGCTGCCGGGCCATCTCCCGGGTCAGCTGCCGCGCGACGGCCGGGTCGAGGAGATCTTCGACTCCGCCACCACCACCGTCGACCAGCTCACCGAGGCGTCGCTTGTCGAGGCCATCACGGCCATAGTTACGGGGCAGCACGCCGCGAAGCGACGGGTTCTCCTTCTCGATGAGATCCATCGCTTGGTCGATCTGCTGACCGATCTCCGGCTGCTTGGCCACCGACTGCACGTATCCCCACCGGGCGAGAGACGGCACCCAGAAGACGTTCTGACTCGCGTACTCGTCCCGATCCTCCAGGAACGACTCGATCCGCTCGGGCTTGATGCCCTCGGCGGCCAGCTCGTCCTTGAGCTGCTCGCGGCGCTCCTCGAACCGGTCGGAGACGTATTTGAGGAACACCAGGCCCA
>CAKZJI010000188.1 GCA_936941515.1 uncultured Propionibacteriaceae bacterium | reverse complement strand
AGGTCCCAGCAGTCGTTGAGACACTCCCGGGCCGCCTCCACGGTGATGGGAAAGTCCGGGTGCTGGCGCGCCACCTGGAGCAGCTGTGCTGCGCGGTGCCGTTGCTGCCACAACGGCATCCGGCGGCCATGACGGCGGGGCAGCAGCAGGGCACGAGAGGCGCATTCCCGGAACCGGGCCGCGAACAGGGAGGTGTCACCGATCTGCCCGGTGACGAGCCGTTCCGCCTGATCGGGCGCGACCTGCAGCAGCTCGGGCACCAGCAGGTGCGGCAACTCTCCATCGGGGAGCCGCAGGATGAAACCGTCATCGTTGGCCACCGGCCGGGAATCCACCCCAGAGCGCCGCTCCACGAGGGCTGCGACCGCCACACTCCAGGGAGCCAGCACCGCACGTCCGAGGGGGCTGTGCACCACCACCCGCCAGTCACCCAGCTCGTCGCGGAACCGCTCCACCACCACTGTTCGCTCGTCCGGCACCACCCCCGTCGCCGCACGCTGCTCCTCCACGAAGGCGACCAGCTCGTCCCGGGTCGGCTCGTCCAGCCAGGGAAGGTCAAGGCTGCCGGGATCCTCACCGATGCGGCGCAGCAGCTCCCCGATTCGACAGCCCAGCTCCGCGGGTCGTGCCTGGTCGTCGCCGCGCCAGAACGGAAGCTTCCCCAGCCGTCCTGGCGCGGGAGCCACCAGCACCTGGTCGCGGGTGATGCCAGTCACTGTCCAGGACGATGCGCCCAGCGTGAAGGTCTCACCCACGCGCGTCTCGTACACCATCTCCTCATCCAGCTCTCCGACGCGCCTGCCCGGACCGCCGCCCTCGGCTAGGAACACCCCGTAGAGGCCCCGGTCCGGGATGGTGCCGCCCGAGGTCACTGCCAGCCGTTGCGCGCCGGGTAGCCCCACCAGGCGGCCACCCCGCCTTTCAAGACGGGCTCGCAGCTCGGAGAAGTCCGCGCTGGGGTAGGTGCCCAACAGCAGCTGCAGCACGCTTTCGAAAGCAGCATCGCCCAGGTGCGCGTAGGGATGGGAACGTCGCACCGCCTGAAGCCACGTGGAGGCATCCAGGCCCCCGTCGCCGGCGGCTGCTGCCTCGGCGACCGTCTGCTGGGCCAGCACATCCAGCGCCAGGGTGGGGACGCGCACCTCCTCAATGCGGCCTGCGATCATGTCGGAGGTGGTCACGACTGCAGCCGCCAGCTCCCCGCGGTGCAGGGGATAGACGGTGCCTCGGGACGTCGCACCCACCTGGTGACCCGCCCGACCGATCCGCTGCAGCGCACTGGAGGTCGTTGGGGGAGCCCCGATCTGGATCACCTGCTCCACCGCGCCCATGTCGATGCCCAACTCCAGGGAGCTCGTGGCGACGACGGCGCGCAGCCGGCCGCTCTTCAAGGCCGCCTCGATCTCGGCCCGCATCTGCTTGCTGACTGAGCCATGATGGGCGCGAGCCAGATCGCCGTCGCCGCTGCGCTCCTGCCAGAGCTCGTTCAGGCGTGCCGTCAGCCTCTCCGCGGTGCGGCGAGCATTCGTGAACACCAGCGTGGAACGTGCCTGCAGGATGGCCGCAAGGACCTCCTCCTCCACGTGCGGCCAGGGGTCGGTGAGCGGGGGAGTCGTCACCGTGACGTCCCACTGCTTGACGGAGCTGGGAGCCACCACGGCCACGTCCCGGTCACCGCCGAGGAAAGCCGCAACCCTCTCAATGGGGCGCACCGTGGCGGACAGAGCGATGCGCTGCACGTCACGTCCGGCCAGCAGATCGAGCCGCTCCAGACTGAGCGCCAGATGTGTGCCGCGTTTGGAGCCTGCGACGGCATGGATCTCATCGATGATGACCGTCTCGACGCGACGGAGCGTCTCCCGGGCTGAGGACGTGAGCATCAGGTACAGCGACTCGGGCGTCGTGATGAGCACATCCGGGGGATTGCGGCGTAGCCTGTCGCGTTCGCGGGCGGTGGTGTCGCCGGAACGCACGCCGACGGTGACATCTGCGACGGGATGCCCAAGCCGCGCAGCCTCACCCCGGATCCCGGCCAGCGGGAT
>CAKZJI010000187.1 GCA_936941515.1 uncultured Propionibacteriaceae bacterium | reverse complement strand
ACCCTGACGGAGCTGGGGACCCACCTTCCGGGGCGAGTGGCGGCTGTTGGACGCTCAACCGCGGCTGCATTGCAGAAAGCCGGCTACACCGTTGAGCTTGTTCCCCAGCTGGAGAGCGCCGCAGGGCTGCTGGAGGAGTTCCCGGACGGCCCTGGCAGGGTGTTCCTGCCCTGCTCGGCGCTGGCCCCCGCCGCCCTGACTGAGGGGCTGGGACACCGCGGCTGGGAGGTCAACCGGATAGACGTCTACACGATGGAGCCGATCGACGTTCCCGCTGACGTGGCGCAGCGCTGGCGAGCGGGCGAATTCGCGGCTGTGGTGGTCACCTCCGGGTCGGTGGCGCGGGTGATGCACCGTGAACTGGGCTGGCCGCCCGCCACCCGGGTGCTGGCCATCGGCCAGCCCACCGCCAGGATGCTGAACGAACTGGGGATAGCGGCCAGCGTGTCCCCGTCACCGAGTCCAGAGTCAGTGGCCGCCGCCGCGGCCGAGTTGGTGAGGAAGGGAAACGCATGATTGAACGGCCACGCAGGCTCAGGACCACCGCTGCGATGCGGAGGCTGGTCCGTGAGACCCGTCCCCACCCCAGCCAGCTGGTGCTTCCCGCGTTCGTGGGGGAGAGCGCAGCCGAGATCAGCGCGATGCCGGGTGTTCGGCGGCACACCGTCGACCAGATCGGCGATATCGCACGTGTGGCGCGGGATCGGGGGCTCGGCGGGATCATGCTCTTCGGCGTGCCCGATGAGGCCGACAAGGATCCCCGAGGGTCGCAGGCCTGGGATCCGGACGGCATTGAGCAGCGCGCCATCAGCGCCTGCCGTGACGCTGTCGGCGATGATCTGGTGATCATGTCCGACGTGTGCCTGGACGAGTTCACCAGCCACGGGCACTGCGGATTCCTCGCTGAGGACGGCCGGGTGCTGAACGACGAGACCTGCCAGGCCTATGCCCGGCAGGCTGTGGCTCAGGCCAGAGCCGGAGCGCATGTCGTCGCGCCGTCGGGGATGATGGACGGGCAGATCCGGGTGATCCGGGAGGGCCTGGATGAGGCAGGCTTCGAGGAGACCGGGATCCTGGCCTATTCTGCCAAATACGCCTCGGCTTTCTACGGGCCGTTCCGTGAGGCGGTCGGGTCGGCGCTGCAGGGGGATCGCCGAACCTATCAGCAGGACCCGGCCAATCGTCGCGAGGGCCTGCGGGAGGCTCTCCTTGACCTGGGGCAGGGAGCCGATTTGGTCATGGTCAAACCCGCCAGCCACTACCTTGATGTGCTCGCTGACGTCGCGGCGGCATCCAAGGTGCCGGTTGCCGCGTACCAGGTGTCGGGGGAGTATT
>CAKZJI010000186.1 GCA_936941515.1 uncultured Propionibacteriaceae bacterium | reverse complement strand
GTTCCAGGGAAACACTGAGAAATCTGTAAGGTGTGAGACACCATGTCTGTTGCTTCTCCTGCCCAGGCACCTGCCTGCGGCGCCCAGAACCTGACGAAAGTTTTCGGTGAGGGTGGGCCACGTCCTGTCGTGGCCGTCGACGACGTCTCCTTGAGCATCCAGACGGGCTCGTTCACCGCCATCATGGGGCCGTCCGGTTCGGGGAAATCCACTCTCATGCACTGCATGGCGGGGTTGGATCGAGCCACGAGGGGCTCCGCCTGGGTGGGGGAGTCCAACCTCTCGGCGCTGCCGGAGCGGGAGGTGACGCGAGTCCGGCGTGACCTGATCGGCTTCGTGTTCCAGTCCTTCAACCTCCTGCCCACCCTGACGGCAGAGCAGAACATCCTGCTGCCGCTGGAGCTTGCGGGGCGGAAACCGGACAGGACGCTCCTAGGGGACGTCACCGCCTCCCTGGGCCTGGCTGATCGCATGACGCACCGGCCCAGCCAGCTCTCAGGCGGCCAGCAGCAGCGCGTCGCCATCGCCCGGGCGCTCATCACACGCCCCCAGGTGATCTTCGCCGACGAACCGACCGGGGCACTGGACTCCCGCACCGGCACAGCGCTACTGGAATACCTGCAGCGCTGTGCCAGGGAACAGGGACAGACCATCATCATGGTCACGCACGACCCGAAGGCCGCAGCCTACGCGGACCGAGCGCTCGTGCTCTCCGATGGGCGCATCGTCGACGATGTGGCCTCCCCGTCGGCTGATGTCATGCTGGCCAGCCTCGGCCGACTGGGGGCATGATGCTCCGAGACGCCGTCAACGAGATCCGACTGCATCCAGGCCGGTTTGTGGCGACGCTGTTGGCGATCGCCATCAGCGTCGGATTCATCTCCGCCATCCTCGTCGGGGTTCGCACCGAGGGGAACTCAGTCGCAAACGCCTCCGTGCTGCAGGTCTCCAAGGCAGATGTCGTGGTCAGTGGATCTGCCGAGGATCCGAAGCGCGTCGAGTCGATCATTCGGGGCGCGGCGGGGGTCACCGCAGCGGATGCAGCAGCGTTCACGACCGATCCCCTCACCCACGGGGACGCCTCCGTGATCTTCAATGTGATGAGCCTGCCCTCCGAAGAGTTCCGCTGGGCCAACCTAGCGGAGGGAGCGTGGCCCTCCTCACCCAGCGAGATCACGCTCTCCAAGGACGGTGCCAGGAAGCTGGGCGTCTCCGTCGGCGACCAGCTCACCGTTGACGTTGGGGCCTCGAAGGGCGGCAAGTTCACGGTGGTCGGACTCACCAACGATGCCCCAACCCTGTATGCCTCAACTGCTTACCTCGCCCCCTCCGGCGATGACATGGCCGCCACCCTGTGGGCCGTCAAGAGCAGCGATCCCCAGGGAACTGTGAAGGCCATTGACCAGGCGTTGAATGACGCGGGAATCGGTGGCTTCAAGGTTATGAGCCTCGCCGACTATCGGACTGAGGTCCTCAACGGGATGACGGGCCGATTCGACGTCTTCCGCAACCTGCTGCTGGGGTTCGCCGGCATCGCTCTGGTGGTGGGGATGATCATCATCGCCAACACCTTCACCATTCTGGTCACGCAGCGCCGCCGGCAGATCGGCCTGCTGCGTGCGGTGGGCGCCTCCACTGGGCAGGTTGCGGGACGGCTGCTGATCGAGGCCATTGTGCTGGGGCTGATCGGTTCGCTGCTGGGCGTGCTGATCGGCGCGGGGGTTGGCGTGATCATCGGCCAGCTCACGGGGTCTTTGTACTGGGGCCTCGTGATGCCCCTCGGGGAGCTGGTCTGGGCGGTCCTGGCGGGTGTCATAGCGACCGTGGTCTCGGTGCTGGGACCATCGCTCAAAGCAACCAGGGTGAAGCCGCTGGAAGCCCTGCAGGTGGTGCCGAGTGCCGCCGAGTCCAAGCGGCTTGGAGCCGTCCGCGCCGTCTTCTGCGTGTTGTTTCTTCTAGCGGGTGGGCTTGCCATCTTCCGGGCCTTCTCAAGTCCGGAGAACAGTTTGGTGTGGGCCATGGTCGGTGGTGTCCCGCTCTCCGTCGGGCTGTTGCTGGCGGCGCCGTTCTATGTGCCATGGCTGCTGAGGCTCTTCGGGAGGCTGTTCGGCTTTGCAGGTCCTACAGTGCGGCTGGCGGCCAAGAATGCGGCTCGCAACCCCCGTCGCGCCTCTGCCACCGCCGTTGCCCTGATGCTCGCGGTCGGGCTGGTGGTGACGCTTCAGGTGGCTGCCTCGACAGTCCGCAGCACGGCGATGGAGGCCATCAACGACCGCTATCCCGTCGACATCTCCCTGCAGGCCAGGGAAGGGGCCATCGACGCCAAGTTTGAGGAGCAGATGCGCTCCATGGAGGGCATCACATCCGTGGTGGAGGTCCCCAGCAAGGAGGTGCAGGTCGAGGGCCAGATACTGTCGGTGCGCAATGTGAACGCCGCCCGCGCCGAATTGGGGCTGTCGACGAGCCGGAATGTGCCCGATGGCGTTCTGATGGTGAGCACCGGGGTGCTCACCTCAGCGACGGTGGACCTGCCCGGAGCCGAGAAGCTGAAGGTCCAGACCAACCGAGAGGTCCCCTACGGCTCCGCTGCCGTGTCTGAGAGCACCTATGAGAGGCTGACCGGCGCCGAGGAGGTGCGGGAGCTGTGGCTGAAGATGTCGGATCGGACCTCCTGGACAGACCTCAATCGGGTGATCAAGGCGGTCGAACCGGTGAAGGACAAAATCGAGATGAGTGGCGCGGCGTCTATGGCCGGTTTGGTCACAGAGATTGTGAATGTGACCCTGATGGTGCTGACGGGCCTGCTGGGTGTCGCGGTGGTGATCGCCCTGGTCGGGGTCGGCAACACTCTGGGACTGTCGGTGCTGGAGCGACAGCGGGAGTCTGCTCTCCTGCGGGCCCTTGGCATGCAGCGTTCATCTCTGCGGATGATGCTGCTGGTGGAGGCGATGCTGCTGGCGCTGGTTGGCATCCTGGTCGGCATCGCCGCCGGCGCGGGCTTCGGCTGGCTGGGCGTCGTCACCGCGGTGCGCATGATGCCGGCCAACCTGGGTGTGCAGCCGGTCTTCTCCATCGACCTGCCCTACACGGGAGGTCTGATCCTCATCTGCGTGCTGGCGGCTTCCCTGGCCTCGGTGCTGCCTGGACGCCGGGCTGCCAACGCCACGCCGACGGAGGCCCTCGCCGCTGAATGAGTCGGCGGACCGATGGGGCTCGGCTACGTCACGGCAGCCGGGCCCCATCCACGGCTCAGTCCTGCAGTATGCGCAGCAACTCGTCACGCACCCTGACTGATCGCCGAGGGTTGCGGTCGCCCACCACGGCGACGGTCAGCCCGCCTGCGGAGGCTGTGGCCGGGGTGGCTGCGGATCCGGCGGCGGCATGGTCGGCCCTGACGCAGAAGGTGTGCTGACGCTCCGCCTCCGCCGCGATCATCTCGTTGACCGTGGGATCGTTGCTGGCCGCCAGGACATACCATGCCCCGGCCACGTCGTCGGCGCGCGCTGCCCGCTGCTCGACCCTGATCGCCCCACTGGCGGCCAGACGGCCGACGGCGATCCCCACATTCGGTGCGACCACCCGCACGTTCGCGCCGACGGCCAGCAGCCGGGGGATGCGTCGGGCTGCGACCATCCCGCCGCCGACCACAAGCACATCCCGGTTGGCGAGGCTGAGGCTGGTCAGGTAGCGGGGTGCGCCGTCGCCCAGCCCCTCCAGGCCCAGCTCCTCCGCATACCGGTCCACGATCAGCCGTGCGAGCTCGTCGCAGTCGCCGATCACCTCCGTGACGCGCACCTCCACCTCAGGATGCTGTTCGGCCCAGGCTCGGACCTGATCCAGGTTCCAGGTGCGCAGTTTTCCGGGGAACAGGAAATGCGGGGCCACGATGATCTGCCGTGCTCCCGAGGCCATGGCAGTGTTCAAAGCCTCCGGGACGGAGGGCCGTGACACCTGGATGAAGCCGAGGTGGATGCTGCCGAGCCCGCTCTCCTCCATGAGGGTGCGTGCCAGACGGTAGCGCTCCGCGTTGGACTCGGTGACCAGGGAGCCACGACCCACGAACACGCAGGCCGTGTCCTTCGCTCGCCAGTCGCCCAGAGCCTCTTCTATCCGGTGGCGCATCGCTGACATCAACAGGGGACTTGACAGCAGCGAGGCCGCATATCGGACGCGCGCTTCACCCCGCCCCTCGTCGATGGCCCTCGGGATGTCCTCGCGGACGTGCTCTCCGGTGGCGAGCATCAGCGGCACGAGCACGGCATCCACCTCGCCGGTGACCTCCCGCCCCTCGACTGCCTCCGCCACAGCCTCGGCGACGCTCGGCTCAGCCAACTCGACGAAGCCAAGGGCCATCCTCGTCCCGGGCAGCAGACCCCGCACCCGCTCTGCGACGGCACGGCAGGCCGCCACGCCCTCCGGATCGCGGGAGCCGTGGGCCGCAAGGATCAACGGCACATCACCCATCAGCCCCGCGGACATCAGCGGCCACCCTCCTGGAATCTTTCCATCCACTGGTAGTCGCGTGGCGTCACGATCGCCGTCTCGCCCCCACCGGTGGCCACCGGCTTCGTGGTGGAGGAGCCGACGATGACGATGGTGTGCATGTTCACCCACTCTGGTTTGAACTCCCCGATCGGGGCCCACCGGATGTACTGCTTCGGACGGAATGCCTCGTGGATGGCCATGACGGGCACATCCGCGGGGCGTTTCGCCCCCAGGATCTCCAGCGCCCGCGGCAGATGCATGGTGCGGGTGCGGGAACGTGGGTTGTACAGGACCGTCACGAAGTCCCCGTCGGCTGCCGCCATCAGCCTCTTCTCGATGACATCCCAGGGGGTGTGCAGGTCCGACAGTGAGATGGTCACGTGGTCGTGACCCAACGGGGCACCCAGCAGCGCGGAGGCCGCCAGCTCCGCCGTCACGCCCGGGATGACCCGGACGTCGATGCCGGTGGTTCCCTGCTCCAGCGCAGGCGAGGCCATCGCGTAGATGGCGGGATCACCGGAGCAGACGAAGGCCACGGCATGCCCCTCCCGCGCCCGCTCAATGGCGTAGGCGGTGCGCTCCTCCTCCCCACCCATCTTGGTCGCATACGTCTGGGCGTGTGGGCTGATCAGGTCGCGAATCTGCCGCACGTACGGGATGTAGCCGACGACATGGGTGGCGCTCTCGATAGCCTGCCTCGCCATCGGGGTGAGTAGATCCCGGTGACCGGGACCGAGACCGACCACGCGCAACTCCCCACGGGCTGGGATGCGGCCGACCGCGCAGGTCGCATCCGGGCATGTGCGCTTCGGCACGATCAGCTCCGCTCCACGGGTGATCACGGAGGCCTCGGCGACGCTGGCGGTTCCAACCTCGGCGGCGACGACGTCCGAGGGCGTGGGAACCTCCACCCCCGCCAGCTCCTCCGCCTCATAGCAGACGAAGGGGACGCCCAGCTGCTTGGCCAGCCGCACGAGACCACCCTCGTGTGCCTTGGCGTCGACGCTGGTCAGGGCGGAGACCGAATGGATCGACAGGCCGGCGGAGGCGAGGGCGTCCTGCAGATGCGTGCGGAGGACCTCGTCCGCGGTGCCCCGGTTGCACCCCATGCCGACCACCAGGGAGGGGGGATGCAGCACCACACGCGGCAACCCGGCTGGTTCCAGCTGACCGGCGTCACGATCAGTGATCAGGATCAGGGCCGCAGCCTCCTCACCCTCGGGCAGGGCCTCGGTCACATTGCCGGGCAGCGGCGGCAGGGGCCAGGGATGCTCACGTATCACCTGCACTGACCGGCCGTCGAGCATCGCCCCGGTCACGCCTGCGACGTCCCCGCTGTGCGCCCAGCCGAGTGTGTCGAGGGCCGGGATGCCCAGCGAGTCGGTGGCAGTGGTCAGGACTGCGGTCGCCCCCAACCCCTCAGCCAGTCGCCGGGCGAGCTCATTGGCGCCGCCGGTGTGGCCACCGGTCAGGGGAACCACGAACCTCCCGCCCTGATCGATCACAACGATTCCGGGGTCGGTCTTCTTCGAGTCAAGCAGCGGGGCGATGATGCGTGTGGTGGCACCGAGAGCCAGATGGGAGATCACCATGTCGCACTCCTCGAAAGCCCTCCTCAGCCCCTCGGCCGCCGGGCCGTCGTAGATCCGAGTGGCCCCCAGCAGTCCGTCGATCTGCTCCGCCCGGTGGCGTGCGTTGGCGGAGCCGGCGACCTGCCCGATGATGAGCTCAGCCAGCGGGGTGACAGCCAACCGCTCCCGTGCCACCTCCTGCGCGGCAACCCGTCTGGGGGTGGAGGCGTCGACAGCCTCCTCATCCCACTCGGCATCCGGATGCCGCTCCAGGATGAGCACGACGCTGGGCTGGCGCACGTCCTCGACGGCGGCCAGCTCCCCGCCGCCCAGGATCCGCACCCGCTCGTCATCCTCCCCGAGCCGTTCCGCAAGCACGAACACCCGCTCCAGGCCCTCCAGGGGCTCGGTCAGCCTGGTGAGCGGCTCACGCGGGTCTGTCATGACCGCGACCTTCGCGTAGCGCTTGGCAGCCGCTATGGCGGGCTCCACCGGCCGACCGTGGGTGGAGACCGTGATGGCGTCCTCCCAGGGCAGGCCCACGCGGGCGAAAGCCTCGGCGACGGAGGAGGCGCGGGTGACGACTCGGGGTCGGAGCCCCGCCGCGCGCAGCCGACGCACCACCCCGAACCACAGGGGATCACCGGATGCCAGGATCACCACCTCGGTGTCGCCGGGCAGCTCCCTGATCCGCTGCACGGCCGCACTCAGCCCGCCCAGCACGATCCGCTTCTCCTGCGGAACCTCAAGATCATCCAGGTGGCGGCGACCGCCGACAACCACGTCGGCCTCACGGACAGCGCGTCGCAGTTCCTCATGCGGGGCGCCGAGATGTCCATAGACAGTGATCATTCTTTGTCTCCCAGGGTGTAGTTGACTGCGCCGTGCCTGCGCAGGTCGTCGACTGCCTCCTTGTCTGCCGCCCGGTATCCGTGCCCGAACCCCGGGTGGTACAGGTGGGAGCGTCGCGCCGCCGGCCCCTCCGCCAAAGCCGGGCCGACGAGCACGATCGTGTGCTTCCACAGCTTGTGCTCCCGCATCGTGGCCGAGAGGTCCCTGAGGGGCACCCGCCACAGCTGCTCCTCGGGCCAGGTCACCTGATAGCCGATGATGCAGGGAGTCTCGGGGTCGTAGCCTCCCTCCAGCAGAGCCTCCTGCAACTGTTTGTTGCGTGCCGCCGACAGGTAGAGGGCCATCGTCGTGCCGTGGGCTGCAAACGCCCGCACGTTCTCCCTGTCCGGCATGGGGGTGCGGCCGCCCTCCAACCGGGTGAGGATCATTGACTGGGCCACCTCCGGCAAGGTGATTTCCACATCTGTGCGGGCGGCTGCCGCGGAGAAGGCCGAGATTCCGGGGATGGTCTCGGTGGGAATCCCGATCTGGGCGCACAGGTCGCGTTGCTCCGCCGTTGCCCCGTAGATGCCGGGGTCGCCGGTGTGGACGCGGGCGACGAGCAGCTGCTCGTCGCGGGCGCGGGTGTAGAGGGGGACGAGATCCTCCAGCGGAATGGAGGCCGAGTCGATCACCTCCGCGTCGGGCCTGCGCTCGGCGATGATCCCGGGATGGACCAGGGAGGAGGCCCAGATGATGATGTCAGCCTCCGCGATGACCCGCGCACCGCGCACCGTGATCAGGTCCTCGGCACCGGGGCCTGCTCCCACGAAAACGACAAGCCCCTTGGGGCTGAGCCTCAATCCGCTCATATTCTTCCTCCAGTGGTTGAACGCCTCGGCGCAGCGAGTACGGTGCTGAAATAGGGTGTGCGGCAACTGACCTCAGCCAACGGGACGACCTGCTCGGTGGCGAGCCCCAGGTCGGTGCCGAGGATGGCCTCACCCAGCCGGCCCTGGGACGCCAGGACCTCCCGCAGCTCGGTCATCTCCCGCCCGCCCTTGTAGACGACGACGGTGTCAGACACCTCACAGAGCTGGGCGAGGGCCTGGGGACCGACGGTCCAAGGCACCAGGGACAGGATTTCCTGGCCCTCAACCAGGGGAGTGCGGCTGGCGGCGGCGATGGCCTGCATCGCGGTGATCCCGGGAACAACCTCGGTCTCCACCTCCATCCGCCCGGCCACCAGGTCGCACAGATAGGAGAAGGTGGAGAACACTGAGGGATCCCCGACGGTGGCGAAGGCGACGAGGCGCGCGCCGTGCTCGAAAGCCTCGACTGCGGCCTGCGCTGAGACCTCCCAGGCGCTGGAGCGTTGAGCGCCGACTCCCCGACGCTCGGCCATGGAGAAGGGAATCCGCCTCACCGCGGGGGATTTGTCTGGGAGGTGATGCAGCACGATCTCCTCGGCCCGGCCCACGTCGCCGGCGCGGGCCTCCGTGCTCGGCACCAGGATCACGTCGGCGTCCTCCAACACGCGCAGCGCCTTGACCGTCACCAACTCGGGGTCGCCGGGACCCACTCCGACGCCGATCAGAGCACGGCTGTGTCTCATGGAGGTCTCCTTCGGGTGCTGCGTCCGCACGATCCTGGCTGGCCGAGAAGTCTCTGGCTCCCACCTGTCGGTGGTCACAGTGGCGGCATCGCTCCCGGATGCGCACCGGAATTCCCGCAGATCGGCAAGCTGATGGTCAGTTGTCGCGGTCAGCCTAGCCCCACGGTCCCCGGGCTCACCGACGGGGTCGGGGAAGCCCTGGAGGTGAGGGAGGGGCCGCTGACCAGGCGTGGAGCCCGCCCACTACCCTGAGGGCGTGACCCATGACTACATCAGGACGGGGGGCGCGATCTACGCCCGCTCCTTCGAGATCATCCGTGAGGAATCCAATCTGGAGCGGTTCCCCGACGATGTTGAGCATGTGGTGGTGCGCATG
>CAKZJI010000185.1 GCA_936941515.1 uncultured Propionibacteriaceae bacterium | reverse complement strand
CTGAGCGCACGTAACAGAAGCTTGTCGCGTCACCTTCTTTCCGGGAGTCACTGTGAAAGATTTGAAGTCTTCCCTAGTGTAAGTCTCCCAGTTCCCAAAGAAGCCCTTCTTTTGAATCTCAACATATCCGCTAACCTGGACGGGGGCAGTGCAGGTAGCCCTAGATTTCGCTACCATGTCGGATGGTGTTCCCTTTGAATGATGAACGTTTTCTGCCGAAACTTCACACCATTCTTTACCGATTGAAACAGCGCATCCGGTAAGTAGCTGACTTACGATAAGTGCTACTAGTGTTTTGATTCGTTTTGAGCGTTTTGTTTCGATATTGGGCATAGCTTCCTCCCAGGGTTGATGCTTCGGCATCATGGCTGCGTCTCTGAGGTGTGTCTACTTGCCTAACGCTCGTTAGTATAGATCGTATGAATGTATCGTGCAAGGTTTTTCGTACGATTGATTTTTCCTGATGCTTAACTTCTTGTCAGAAGCTATTTTCTGAGCCTCCCCTGACGTTTCGGACAGGGCGGTGTCATAGGGTCGTAGCAACAGTGCTGGTCAGAGGTGGGAGGTTGTGTTGCGTCGTGTGTTGATGATGACTGATCGGGTTGGGATCGCGCGCGGGGGTGGATCGGGGGTGGTCACTGCGCAGGATTGCCGAGCAGATCGGTTGTGATGTTTCAGTGGTATCGCGGGAGATCGCCCGCGATCGTAGGTCCTGCGGGTACCAGCCGGTGAGTGCGGATGGAGCGGCCCAGCGGCGCAGGGCACGTCCCCAGACCCGCACGATCGATGCCTGTCCGGTGCTGGGGGCCAGGGTGCTTGCTGACGTGGCGCGCTCGCGCACGCCCCGCCAGATCACCGGACGGCTGCGAACCGAGGCCGCTGATGAGATGCTGGGACCCTCCAAGGCCACGGGAGCGGTTGTGTCTGATGAAGCGATCTACACCTGGATCTATGCGATGCCACGCAAGACCCTGCGTGAGCACGGGATCATGCTGCGTTCCAAGCACACCCGGCACCAGCCTCGCCGTTGCCCGGGCCAGTGCAAGCACCCTGATCGTCGGCATGATCAGCATCGATGAGCGCCCCCAGGAGGTCACTGACCGGCGGGTCCCGGGTCATAGGGGTAGGGTGACCTGATCATCGGGGCCCACGGGCGCAGCGCCGCGATCACCCTGGTGGAGCGGGCTAGGCGATTCCTAATCATCCTGGCACTGCCCAAGGGCAAGGACTCGGCTGGGGTGCGCGACGCGCTGATCAAGCACATCAACACCCTGCCAGACGTGATGAAAGGCACCCTAACCTGGGACCAGGGCAGCGAAATGGCCCGCCACGCCGCCTTGACCATGGCCACCGACATGCCAGTCTACTTCACCGATCCCCACAGCCCATGGCAGCCAGGCAGCAACGAGAACACCCATGGACTGATTCGCGAATACCTACCCAAAAGCACCCCCATTCCCCAACACCAGCCCAACCCTCAACTGCCATCACCGAAGAACTCAATGAACACCCCCGAGCCACCCTGGACTACCTCACCCCACGAGAAACCTTCGAACACCTCCTCGCTGCTCCCACCCCTTGACACCAAGGTTAAAGCTAATCGGTGTGGGGGTGCCCCTGAGGCCTCCGCAGATCTGGCTGCGCCCCGCGGAAGAGGGTGGCCACCACTGCTGCGAGCGCCCCAATCCCGAAGGAGACCAGCATCCCGCCAGCGCCGCCGCCTGAGGCATCGATGGCGACTCCCGCCAGCGCCGCCCCGAGGGCTGCGCCCATCAGCTGCCCCGTCGTGATCCACCCGTAGGCCTCCGCAGTGTCTGCGAACGGCACGCTGGCCGCGATCACCGACGACACCGCCGCGATCGCTGGAGCCATGCCGAATCCGGCTGCGAACAGCGTCGCTGACAGCGTCCAGAAGCCGGAGGCCATGCTGGCCAACCCCAATCCCGCGGCCACCACCAGCAACCTGATGGGCAGAGACCAGGGGCCGAGGGGACGGTGCCCCATGATGAGTCCCCCGATCAGGGAGCCGATCGAGCTGATGGCCAAGGCAAAGCCACCCAGAGTCGAGCCCTCGCCAAACCACGCGACCACCGCAGCCTCCATGCCGGCCAGGGAGCCGATCAGCAGCAGGGAGGTCACGGTCATCAGCAGTACCGCGGGCCTCAGCGCCACCCGGCCGAAACCGCCCGTCGCCTTGGGAATTCTGAGTTCTCGCACCGGAGGCTCGAAGATGAACAACACCACTCCGACCAGCTGGAGGGCCACGACGATCAGCAATGCGGTGACAGAGCCCAGCAGCACCACCATCGTGGTGATCCCCACTGGACCGAGCGCCCAGATGATCTCCTGCAACGCGGCGTCCAGTCCGAACAATGGGGTCACCAGATGGTGGGGGACCAGCTTCGGGTAGAGAGTACGGACCGTGGGCTGCACTGGAGGGATCGTGGCACCTGCGATGGCAGCGAGCATCGTCATGGCCCACAGCGGCAGGGGAATCAGGATCATTGGCGTCAGCGCTGCGGTGGCAAGCAGCAGACACGTCAGCAGCACCGGCAGCGTTCCCCAGCGGCTGAGCTGCCGTGAGATGACGGGCCCAGCCACCGCCATGCCGATGGAGAGCGCCGCTAGCACGGCACCCCCCGAGGCGTAGTTGCCGTAGACGTGCTCACTGTGCATGAGCAGCCCGATCGAGAACATGCCTGCAGGCATTCGCGCCAGCAGCTGGGTGGCGACGATCCTTGCTAGGCCGGGAGTTTTCAGCAGAAGGGAGAAGTCGCGCACTGGCGGATTCTATGCCCGCAGCGAGGATCGTTTCGAGACAGCGTGGGGGAACCGACTTGAACGTCGTTCAAACCTGGGTGTTCAATGTCCGAAGCAATCCGTCAACCCTTTGGGAGGCAATCGTGTCAGTGACAGCTCCTGGTCGCGCCTTTCAGGCGGTCGATGTCGCCTACATCGCAGTCTTCGCGGCGCTGATTGCCGCATTGGCCATTGTCCCGGCCTTCAACATCGGCCCCATCCCCATCACCCTGCAGACCCTCGGTGTCTCGCTGGCCGGGTTATGTCTCGGGCCGTTGCGGGGTTTCCTGGCAGTGCTGCTGTATCTGGTGGTTGGGGCCGCAGGCCTGCCGGTCTTCGCCAAGGGAGGAGCTGGCCTCGGCTCATTCGCCGGTCCCACAGGCGGATACCTCATCTCCTTCCCCCTTGCCGCCGCAGTCGCCGGACTAGTTGCGCTCTGGGCGGTGCGCCGCGGCCTCAGCGGCCTAACTCCGGTGCTGTTCTTCCTGGGAACTCTGGCCGCGCGATACCTGGTCATCCTGCCCCTCGGAGTGCTTGGCCTGATGTGGGCACTCCCTGCGGACTTCGGGAAGGCGCTGGCCATCGACATGCCCTTCTGGATCAGCGACGCCCTCAAATCCGTGGTCGCCGTCCTGCTGGCCTATGCCGTGCACAGGGCCTTCCCGCGGCTGCTCGTCCAACGGTGATCCGGCTCGCCGACGTCGGTGTCGTCATTCCGCCCATCCGGCGGGGTGATGAGGCCAAGGTGCTCCTGACCGGCATCACCCTGGAGCTTGCCGAGCGGCGCGTTGCGGTCATCGGCGCGAACGGCTCCGGAAAATCCACCCTGCTGCGACTGCTCAATGGGATGCGCCGCCCCACCTCCGGCACCGTCACCGTCAACGGCCTCGACACCGTGCGGGATGCCGCGAAGGTGCGCAGGGAGGTGGGGTTCATCTTCACCGATCCACTCTCCCAGCTGCTGATGTCCACGCCGCTGGAGGACCTGACACTGAGCCTTGGGCACCTTCCCCGCCGCGAGCGAAACCCCCGTGCCCAGCGGATCCTGGATGAGCGGGGACTGGGACATCTAGCCCATCAGAGCATCTACGATCTCTCAGGGGGAGAACGGCAGTTGGTGGCGCTGGCCAGTGTGTTGGCTGTCGAGCCCAGGGTGGTGGTGGCTGATGAGCCCACAACCCTGCTCGATCTGCGCAACAAGCTGGCCCTGCAGCGCACCTTCGATCAGCTGGAGCAGCAGCTGATCTATTCCACACACGACATGACCGTGGCTTCCCGGGCCGATCGGGTCCTCGTGGTCGATGGGGGGGAGATTGCCGCCGACGGGGAGCCGGGGGAGGCCATCGCCTGGTACGAGGCCGCGATGGGGGTCCGGGAATGAATCTGCACGCAAGCCTGCTTGGGATGTACCAGCCCGGCGACGGCTGGCTCTTCCGGGTGGGCATCGGATGCAAGTACCTCATCCTGTTGGGGTTGACCCTTCCGGCGCTGATTCTGCGAGCCTGGCCTGTGACCGTCGGGGGGCTGCTGCTGGCGATGCTGCTCCTGCTGGCCTCCGGCATCTGCCTGCCCAGGATTCTCCGGCTGGGGTGGGCTATGTGGGTGATCATCGGGATGCTGGTGGGCTACAACCTGATCACTGCCCAACCGGTCAATGCCGTGATTCAGCCGGGCAACCTGCTGCTCGCCATCTTGGCCTCGCGCATCCTGACGCTCACCACCCCGACCCCGGAGCTGCTGCATGGGCTGACCAGAGCCTGCTCTCCGCTGCGATTCCTGGGGGCGAACCCTCAGCGGGTCGCCCTGACCATCGCGCTGATGATCCGCTCCATCCCCTATCTGCTCGGCTTGTTCGGCCAGGCCAAGGATGCTGCAGGGGCCCGTGGGGCAGGCCGCAACGTCGTCGCCCTGCTGTTCCCTGTGGTGCTCGGGGCGGTGGCCTATGCCGAGCGCACAGGGGATGCCCTCGCTGCCAGGGGGCTGGGGGAGCGGTGAACCGGCCGGTTGGCGCGAGCAGAGGCCGCTGACCGGCTAGGGTTTCACCATGGAGAAGCAGGGGCGTGCTGAGATCGTCATCATCACCGGCCTGTCCGGGGCCGGGCGGCGAACCGCAGCGCACACCATGGAGGACCTGGGCTGGTATGTGGTGGACAACCTGCCGCCCGCGCTGCTGCCGGCCCTGGTGGACCACCTCGGGGTCGGCGAGCGAATTGCCGTGGTGGTGGATGTCCGCTCCCGTGTCGAGTTCGAAGAGATACCATCCGCCTTCGCCGAGCTGAAGGACCGCGGATACCAGGTGACTGTGATGTTCATTGAGGCCGCCGACGACGTCATCGTGCAGCGCCAGGAGTCAAACCGTCGCCCGCTGCCGCTGCAATACGATGGCCGCCTGCTTGACGGCATCCTGCGTGAACGCAGGCTCTTGGCTGATTTGCGGGCCAGCGCCGACATTGTCGTCGACACATCCCGGCTCAGCGCCCGGCAGCTGGCCTCCCGAATCTCCAACCACTTCGGAACCGACGCCACTGACAAGCTGAGCGTGGCGTTGATGTCCTTCGGATTCAAAAACGGCCTGCCCGTCGATGCCGACATCGTCTTCGACGTCCGGTTCCTCCCAAACCCCTATTGGGTTCCGGAGCTTCGCCCCAAGACCGGGCTGTCCCCGGACGTGGCGGACTACGTCCTCAGTCAGGACGCCGCCGGTGATTTCCAGGAGCAGATGCTTGGGGTCATCGAGACCGCGGCCCACGGCTACCTGACAGAGGGCAAGCGGCAGGTCACCGTCGCCATCGGCTGCACCGGTGGCAAGCACCGCTCCACCGCCATGACGGAGGAGCTTGCCTCGCGGTTGCGGGAACGAGACTACGGGGTGAGCGTCCTCCACCGGGATCTGGGGAAGGAATGAGCACCCTGAGGCGGTTGCCGGATGTGGTGGCCTTCGGTGGTGGGCATGGACTGCACACCTCCCTGAGCGCATTGCGTCGGGTCAGCGATAGTCTCACCGCCGTCGTCACGGTCGCTGACGACGGTGGCTCCTCAGGCAGGCTGCGCAACGAGTTCGGCTGTCTGCCGCCCGGGGACCTGCGGATGGCGCTTGCCGCGCTCTGCGGCGATGATCATGCAGGCAGGCGCTGGGCCAGTGTGCTGCAGTCGCGGTTCGCCGGTGACGGTCCCCTGGCGGGACACGCCATAGGGAATCTCCTGATCGCAGGCCTCTGGCAGCAGCTTGATGACCCCGTGGCTGGCCTCGACATGGTGGGGGAGCTGTTGCGCACACGCGGACGAGTCCTGCCCATGAGCTCCGTTCCCCTGGGGATTGAGGCTGATGTGCTCGGGCTTGATCCTCTGGCACCTGACGAGATCTGCACCCTGTCAGGGCAGGCCACTGTCGCCAAAACCCGTGCCACCGTCCAGTCGGTCAGGCTCGTTCCCGAGGACCCGCCGGCCCATCCGGAGGCGGTGGCAGCCGTGCATGCAGCCGATGCCATCGTGTTGGGGCCGGGCTCTTGGTTCACCTCCGTGATCCCTCACCTGCTGGTGCCGAAGCTGCGTGACGCCATCTACACCACCAGCGCGCAACGGATTCTGGTGATGAACATCGCAGCCTCCGATGAGACGGACGGTTTCACCGCCTCCCGGCATATCGAACTGTTGGCGGAGCACGCCCCGATCCTCCGGCTGGACTACGTCCTGGCTGACAAGGGCTTCGTGGAGACAGACCGTCACCTCATCCCGTTCGCGGCATCACTGGGGGCGGAGCTGGTGGTCGCGGATGTGCGGGCCTCCGACGGAAGCCCGCGCCATGACGTCAACCGCCTGGCAGCCGCTTACAGCGAGCTGCTGGGGAGCGGGGCCGGTGATCTGGGCGCCTGCTGAATGAACTGGCTCCGCCAAGTGGCTCCCAGGGTGGGCAGCCATAGGGCGAGCGTGGAATGATGTCTGCCATGGCGTTGACTCAGAAGGTGAAGTCAGAGCTGGCGGCAGTCGCGGCCCCCCACCCGAACGTGCGGCGGGCAGAGGTTGTGGCCATGCTCCGGTTCGGGGGCGGACTCCATCTGGTTGGCGGACGTATTGTGGTTGAGGCCGAGTTGGACTCGGCTGGCGCCGCCCGCCGGCTTCGCTCCTACATCCACGACCTCTATTCCCTCGACTCGGATCTGCTGGTGATCAATGCGACGGGACTGCGCCGCACCACCCGCTACGCGGTCCGAGTGATCCGAGACGGTGAGGCCCTCGCCAGGCTGAGCGGCCTGGTCGACAATCAACGACGTCCCGTCAGGGGCCTGCCTGCGAACGTCGTGGGGGGATCCCTTGCAGACTGCGTCGCGGTGTGGCGGGGTGCGTTCCTGGCGCGCGGCTCTCTGACCGAGCCGGGACGCTCCATGTCCCTGGAGGTGACCTGCCCGGGCTCTGAGGCGGCCCTCGCGCTGTGCGGTGCGGCGCGACGGCTCGGACTCACTGCGAAGGCACGTGAGTCCCGTGGGGTGGAGCGTGTGATCCTGCGTGACGGGGAGGCTATCGCAGACCTGCTGACCCGTATGGGCGCCCAGGAAACCCGCCTGATCTGGGAGGAGCGACGCCTTCGACGTGAGGTCAAGGCCCAGGCGAACCGGCTGGCGAACTTCGACGACGCCAACCTGCGCCGCTCGGCACGTGCCGCGGTCGCAGCCAGCGCCCGCGTGGAGCGAGCGTTGGAGATCCTGGGCGATGAGGCCCCTGAGCATCTGGCGGCGGCAGGGCGGCTAAGGCTGGAGCATCGCCAGGCCAGCCTGGAGGAACTGGGCAAACTGCATGATCCGCCGTTGACGAAGGACGCGGTGGCGGGTCGGATTCGGCGGCTGTTGGCCACCGCCGACAAGGCGGCAGAGGCGGCTGGCATCCCGAACACGGAGGCATCCATCCCCGCTGACCTTCCCGAGCCTGAGTAGCGGTGGGCGTCCGCTGGATCTCGCGTCTGCGATATCTCGGCATCCTCACCCTTCTAAGTTGAGGAATCACTGACTAGGATGGTGCCTGTCCGAAGGGCGTCGATTACGCCGAGCCGGTGTTGCGGTGCCCAGGTATCTCTCGAAGGGGATCTATCTGAAATGACCGTCAAGGTTGGAATCAACGGCTTCGGCCGCATCGGCCGCAACTACTTCCGCGCTCTCGTCGCATCCGGCGCTGACCTCGAGGTGGTGGCCGTCAATGACCTCACCGACAACAAGACCCTGGCCCATCTCCTGAAGTATGACTCGATCCTCGGACGTTTCAACGAGGAGGTCTCCTACGACGACGATGCCATCATCGTCGGGGGCAAGGAGATCAAGGCCTTCGCGGAGAAGGACCCCGCCAACCTTCCTTGGGGCAAGCTGGGCGTCGACATCGTCATCGAGTCCACCGGCTTCTTCACCGATGCGACGAAGGCCAAGGCCCACCTGGATGCCGGCGCGAAGAAGGTCCTGATCTCGGCGCCCGCCAAGAATGAGGACATCACCATCGTCATGGGCGTGAACGACGACAAGTACGACCCGGCGAAGCACAACATCATCTCCAACGCCTCCTGCACAACCAACTGCCTGGCCCCGATGGCCAAGGTCCTCAACGACGCCCTCGGCATCACGAAGGGCCTCATGACGACCATCCATGCCTACACCCAGGACCAGAACCTGCAGGACGGCCCCCACAAGGATCTGCGCCGCGCCCGCGCCGCCGCGCTGAGCATCGTTCCCACCACCACGGGCGCTGCCAAGGCGGTCTCCCTCGTGCTGCCTGAACTCAAGGGCAAGCTGGACGGCTACGCTCTCCGCGTCCCGACCCCGACGGGCTCTGCCACCGACCTCACCTTTGAGGCCAGCCGCGAGACCACCGTCGAGGAGGTCAACGAGATCGTCAAGAAGGCCGCTGACGGACGGGTCCTGGTCTACACCGAGGAGCCCATCGTCTCCAAGGACATCGAGACCGATCCCGCGTCCTGCACCTTTGACGCCCCGCTGACCAAGGTCATCGGGAGCCAGGTCAAAGTCGTCGGCTGGTACGACAACGAGTGGGGCTACTCCAACCGCCTCGTGGACCTCACCGTCCTCGTCGGCAGCAAACTCTGAGTCTTCCGAAGACCAGATCGTGACGTTCGACGGCCCCGTCTGCATTCGTGTGGACGGGGCCGTCTCGTCCATACCTGAAAGGATCCCCCAATGAAATCTGTCTCCCAGCTCGGAGACCTCGCAGGAAAGCGCGTGGTCATCCGGTGCGATTTCAACGTTCCCCTGGACACTGCGAGGAACATCACCGACGACGGCCGCATCCGTGCCGCCCTGCCCACCCTGAACGAGTTGCGTGACGCGGGCGCCCGCATCGTCGTGCTCGCCCATCTCGGCCGCCCCAAGGGCGAACCCGACCCGCAGTTCTCACTTGCTCCCGTTGCCGCCCGCCTGGGTGAGCTTCTCGGTGTCCCCGTGAAGCTTGCCGAG
>CAKZJI010000184.1 GCA_936941515.1 uncultured Propionibacteriaceae bacterium | reverse complement strand
GCCTTCCTCGCGCATACCGACACGCACAACACGTCAATTAACTATTGCAGCCACCGATTCTGACTAAGCCTCGTTGTTGGATTAATCGGTGTTGTCGCCGTCTTCGCCATTCCGGGATGGCGATTGCGTGGTCCCAGGAGGGCGGTGGCGATAGGGCGTTTGATTGCCTTCCTCCTGTGCCTGGCAATCGGAATTGTGGTTTTGGTGTATGGCGAGTTCTCTGCGCCTGTTGTTATTCGCCGCTGACTGTTTGCCGTGGCCAGAGTGAAAATAGTGCGAGTGCGTTTGATCGCTTCTGAGGAGATGTGGTTCTTGGCCTCAGTCGGAGGCGCCTCGGTGTTGCGGTGGCCAGGCTGTCCCTCATGTCCTCGAATGGCTCGACATCATGGCCGCTTGCGAAGCATCTGGCGTTCTCTGTCTTGTCGCATCTCATGCAGAGGTGCTTCGACCTGATGATTGAATCCTTTCAGTGGTTGTTATTTCAAGGAAATGCTGTCTCCGGTGACCTTGTTGCTGACCTTGAGAATCATCCTGTAGATCGTATGCTGAAGCGTAAAACCCCTTGTCAGAGCCGCTTTGCCTGCGATCGTTAATACGTGCTTCCCCTCTCGTCGATGGGGGTGTTTACTCTCGCTTCCAAGCCTGGTTAGAATGTTGCTGACCGCTGTCTCAGGGGCATCGGCTTTAGTGAATTTACGGCCTCTGAATCGAGGGAGTTTAAAGAATATAATGAGTAAATTATTGAAATTGTTGATATTGAGTGGTTTGGTTGTCTCGTCTGCCACGGCCTCCCCTGTGGGGGCGCAGGCTGATACGACGGCATCTGCTCGAAAAGTATCGATAGTTCAGCTGGGTGATTCTTATTCTGCGGGTAATGGCGCTGGCGAGTATTTTGGTCCGCCTGCCTGTCAGCGCAGTCGCCTCAACTGGGGTCAGAGTTTTGCGAGCTCGGCGAATGGGAGCGCCGTCAGCGCGACGTATGACAATCGAGCGTGCTCGGGGGCTGTAGTCAAGGATGTCTTCCAGGAGCGGACTCTGGGGAAGCAGAGTACGAAGGGCATTCGGGCCGGCTCTGTTGAGGAGGCTCGGGCGAAGCTGGAGGCGGCAGACGCCTGCGGTGTGCGTGGCAATGCCGATGTCGCCTCGGTGGAGTACAACATCCAGAAGAACGGCAGCCCATGGCCCTGGGCCAAGGACTACACATACCAGTGTCAGCTGACCTTGCGTCCACAGGCTGACTTCGTCGGTCCGCAGACCGACCTGGTTCTAATGACGATGGGCGGCAATGATGTCCACTTCTCGGATCTTGTTAAACAGTGCTTCGCCCCCAACATTCCGGGTCTGTTCGATGGGGCGGATGCCGCCTCCTGCCGAGAGAAGATCAACAGCGCCCGGACGGATATGCCCAAGGTGATGGATCAGCTGAAGGCCACCATAGAAAGGTTGCTCTCTGAGAAGATGGCGGCCAACCCGGCCTCCAAGGTGGTGCTGATGAGCTATCCGCTGCTCTCCATGGACACGTCGTATGTTCTTGACAATGACGGGGTGACCGTAGATGCGGCGCGTGAGGTTCGGCAGCTGGGCACAGATGCGGTGGCCCTGCAGCAGAAGCTGGTGGATGACCTGAACGCTTCGCATCCCGGGCGGGTCCTTTTCGTCTCCGATGCCCCGACTGCCTTCGCCGGGCATGAGCCAGATCCAGCCCTGATGCGTGAGAATCCCAAGCGATGGTTGAATGAGTTTCTGGAGACTGAGGGCGATGCTGATGACAGTGGAAACACTCATGCGCGCTTCAGCTGGACTGTGACAGATTTCTGGCATCCCAATCGGGCAGGCCATCGTGAGATGGGAAACCTCGTGCAACAAGCCCACGCGCTTGATGACGCTCCCCCGGTTGGCGCTGCCTCAGCGGATGTCGATGTGGTGATCGCGATCGACTCCTCCGAGGGCTCAGCCCCCGATGCTGCGGCAGTCAAGGCCTCCATGGATGACATTGTGAACCGGGTGGGTTCGGCCACACGTTCGAGCCGATATGCGGTCGTCGCTCTCCCGGGGAACGCAGCTGAGAAGGCAGCCCCGGGTGACGGTGCGGTGACGGTTCTGTCAGATTTCACCGAGGATCCGGCCGCCCTGGCCACTGCGGTGGATTCCGTCTCCTCTGGTGCTGAGCGGGACAGCGGCTCGTCGTTGACGTGGCGCACCGGAGTTCGCAGGGTTGCGCTGGTCGTTGGAAACTCCGCGACTTCCGACACCGTTCGTGGACTGGATAGCCTGCATCGGCAGGACGCATCTCCACTGGGTGGTGACGCCGTTCAAACCCATGTCATCACCCGTGACGGCAAGCCCAGTGAGAGCCGGGGCGACTCGACACAGGCCACCGGCGGTCAGGTGCTGGTTGCCGACAGCGCCGCTGCTGTCCCGGATCGCATGGTCGATGCCGTCATCGAGAGCACGAACCGTCCATTCGCCTGGCTTCAGGGCCCCTACGTCGCCCAGGCGGGTGATGAGCTGACCCTTGACGCGCAGGGAAGTCATGCGGCAACAGGCCGTATCGTCACCTACGAATGGGACTTCGACGGTGATGGTGTCTACGACGCCACCACGCCGGAGCCCGTCGTCACGCATCGCTACGAGACGCAGATCGCCGGAAAGGCTCGGATCCGCGTGACTGACGACAACGGCCTCCAATCCGTTGGCGAGGCCCAGCTGGCAGTCACTCGCGACGGTGACGTCATCCCTGACGAATACGACAACTGCGTCGACATTGCCAACCCCGACCAGCAGGACCAGGACAACGACGGGGTGGGCGACGCCTGCCAGGACAAGAGCCATTTCGCGGCACCAGATGCCGACCGCTGAATGGTGTTGATCCACGGGGCTGGTTCCAGGTGATCGCCTGGAACCAGCCCCTCCTCGTGCGCTCCGTGACCGTCGCCTCCGCCGCTCATGGTGTCGCCATAAAACTCAACAGCGGTGGGGTGGGGCTCCTGCTGAACACCAACGCGGTGCAGTGCTTCTGCTGCTGAGCCTGCCCGTCACTAGGAGCCCCCTCCCTGAGATGATTTCCCAGCAGCATCTCGAGATCATGCTGATGGGGGTCGACGTTGCCAACATCACGATGATCGTCCTGGCGGTCCTGTTCGTGGCCGAGGAAAACAGGACCCAGATGGTTGAGGTGACAGCCGCGCTGATGCCGCGTCGCAGCACTGTCGTGGTGGCGAAGGCGCTGCTGATGACCATCGTGGCGGGCGTGATTGCGATGGGCGCATCGTCGTGAGCTCTGGCCTCCCATGCTGCGTGATCTGGACAGCCGCCGAAGCCCTTGTGGCGCTGGGAAAGAATGGATGTATGAACAGGGTAAACCTCACTGGAGTTCCGGAGACCATGCTCATCACCCTCCAGGCCCGCGCCCAGTACTCCCGTTCTCATCCCCACCTGCTCTCCGACCCGCAGGCCATCGACATGGTCTCACGGTTGGACTACGACTTCTCCATCGCCCGGTCCGACACGATGGCCTCCTCCGGGGTTGCGGCCCGGACCCTGCTGTTCGATGACCTGGTCCGCGACTTCCTGGCCCGTCACCCCGGCTGCACCGTCGTCAATCTCGCCTGTGGCCTGGACACCCGATTCCATCGCGTCGACGACGGTCAGGTGCGCTGGTACAACCTGGACCTGCCCGAGGTCATCGCGTTGCGGGAACAGCTGCTCGACCCCGTGGACCGGGTGCGCAACGTCGCCTCCTCAGCGCTGGACCCCGACTGGCCGGGACAGGTGACGGCGATGGGTGATGTGCTCGTGGTGGTGGAGGGCCTGACAATGTACCTCTCCGCCGACGAGGTGCGGGCCATGATGATCATCATCCGCGACGCATTCCCCAGGTCCACCGCGTTGATTGAGGTCATGGCCCCGCTGTTCCAGCGGTTTGGGCGGGAGCGCTCTGTCGTGGCCTCGGGAGCCAAATTCACCTACGGCTGCCGCAACGGTAGGACATTCTGCCGCACCGTCGCCCCCGGCTTCCGCCCAGTGCGCGACGTCGGCCTGAACCAGGGAATGGCGCGTATCGACCCACGAACCAGATGGCTGACGTGGTTTCCGCTGTTCCGGCTCCTGGAGGAGCAGATCCTGGTGCTGGAGGCGTGCTGACGGTTCAGGTCGGCAATTCCGGCCTGGCGTGAACCGAGATGCGGCCGGGGAACCCCGCGACATCGGCGTCATGCATAGGACACCACCGATCTCACGAAACGCGGCCCGTCGCCACCTCAGGCATAGGTGAAAATGTAGATCCGCCACTGGGATCCGCGGCCATCCACCCACTCGCGATCAAGCTTGGCGATGCCGCCACCATTGTCGAAGAGGTCGGGGAAACGCCGTGACAGCGCGTCCGCCTGTGCGGCCAGCGGGCCTGTCATCAAGGCGTATTTCACGCCCTTGGCCAGGGGATCTTCAAGCATTGTGGTGAAGTCCCTGTCCGGGGTGATGACGAACTGGTGTGGGTTGCGGCTGGCCAACACGATCGGGAAGGAATAGGCGACGTCGGTGATGACTGAGCCGTTCGGTAGGTTCAGGGAGTCCAGATAGTCGGCGACTTGGGCCTGCACTTGATACTGTCCGGCTCGCCCGGCCTCTATTGTCAGCGCCTCCTCACGGGCCAGCTTCGGGTCCAGCGTAGCCCCCCAGGCCAGCGGCAGCGGGGCGAGCAGTGCGACCAGCATCCCCCAAGCCGTCGCGGTCTTGACCTTCGACATCGGGTTGCGGACTTTCACCGCACCGAGGATGTATCCGGCCATGAGGAAGCCCCACGGGATGGCCATGAACTGGAAACGCAGCCACCCGAAGGACGAGCCGTTTAGGAACGCCCATTCGTCGAAGGCCAGAATCCCGCCGAGCACCGCCGCCGCAGCCAGAACCCGGGCATCCCGCCGCCGCCAGGCGATGATCCCCGAGATGACGACAAACACCAGCGCCAGGGGGGCGACGGAGAACAGCTGCGTGGACAGGTAAGCCAGCTTGGTGAACAGGTCGCTGCCGGTGATGCTCTCAATGCTGATGCGGGCGGTCGTGACTTGGGCGGTGTTGCCGTACGCCGAGGTGTAGGTCTCGAACCATGACCCTGCGACCAGTTTGGAGATCAACGCCCAGATGAAGAATGCGGCGGCGAATGGACTGCCCACCAGGAAGCAGTCGAGTATCGCCAGGGATTTCGCACGACCGTGCTGTCTGGCCCGCCACAGGCCAAGGACGAACACGACGATAGTGACCGCCAGCGCCGCAGCGGCGGCCTCGTAGCGCACAAGGTACGCCAAACCCAAACCCAGTCCGGCGTGGACCAGGTGCCACGGGTCATCCCTGCCCAGCCATTTCGTCAGGTGCAGTGTGGTGTAGAGGGAGGTGGCCAGCAGCATCGCCTCGCTGGCACCCGCAGCCGACGAGATCAGCACCAGGGGCTGGATGGCGAGCACACCTGTGAACGCCAGCGCCCAGCCGGGTGACACCCCGAACTCGACGAAGATGCGACGGGCGAAGACCATGGCGATGACCCCGGACAGGATGCACACGAGGATTCCGGCGAAGGCCTTCGTCGCCAGCACCGGTATCACAGGGGACAGGGCCAGCAGCGGAATCGTAGCCAGCGAGGGCAGCGGATTCCAGACAAAGCCGATGGCTGCCAGATGTGGATCGCGACTGAAGAGCACGTAGTAGCCGTTGGCCACCCGGCTCATGGCGTCCGGGAACACCAGATCATTGTTCGACAGCCAGATTCCGTATGCCAGATACACCGCCCCGATGACGGCCGCCATCACCGCATCATGGGAGAGCTGCTTGCGTTGTGCCCTCACCGCGCGGGGCCTCTCGCCTGCGTGGTCTGCGAGGTCGAGACACGTGACAGCGGTTGCGCTGGGACGGGCTCCGGGGTGAGCTGCTGCGGGGCGAACGTGGGCTGTGACAGTGGGATTCCCACAGGCTGCTGAAGGCCGATCTGCGGTCGCGGCGTCGGTGATTGAGGAGCCAGCGCTGGCTGAGCCTCCTGTTTCTTGGCCTGCTGCTCAGAGGGCTGGTGCAGTCCGTGGGCCGTCTTCTCCCAATATGACGGGTTGCGCACCAGCTGGACGACCGCCTTCACGGCCGCCACCCACATCAGCACCCAATAGCCGGGGGCCAGCAGCGCGGGCAGCAGCAGGTCGGGTCGTTCCATGGAGCGGGCGGTGTACAGATTCATGTACATGATGGACAGGTTGCCCAGCAGCAGGCACAGCAGACCCAGATGGTAGACGCCGGGTGGGAACAGGGCCGCGACTGCGGTGGACTTCGATGTGAACCACACCAGCGTGATGAGCCAGAACACCCCGTTGAGGGCGCTGAGTAGCGGGGTTCCCGCGACGAAGATCATCATGTCGGTGACGGCCCGCCAGCCCAGCTGCCGCGCCACGATCCTGGGGCGGCGCAGATGCACCAGGAAGGTCTGCAGATAACCCTTGTACCAGCGGCTGCGCTGCCGAATCCAGTTGATCGGGTCTGGGTTTGCCTCCTCCAGCGTCGTGGAGTCCAGGACGCTCACCTGATATCCGGCCCGTCGCAGCCGGAGCCCCAGGTCGGCGTCCTCGGTGACATTCCACGGGTCCCAGGCGCCCACCTGCTTCAGCGCCGAGACCCGGAAGTGATTCGACGTGCCGCCCAGCGGAATGGGTGCGTCGATGGCGACCAAGCCGGGAAGCATGTTCGCGAACCAGGTGCCGTAGTCCAGGGTGAACCAGCGGGTCAGCAGGTTCTGACGGGAGTTGTAGAAGCCCAGCCGGGCTTGGATGCAGGCATATGTCGGGCCCAGCCGATGCAGTGCGACGGCGGCCCGGCGGAGCTGAAGCGGGTCGGGTTTGTCCTCGGCGTCGAAGATGGTGCACAGCTGACCGCGTGCCGTCACCAGACCGTAGTTGCAGGCCTTCGGTTTCGTCTGGGGATCGGCTTTCGGCACCACAATGATCGTCAGATGCGGGCGGGGCCGCAGCGTGCGGGCTGCGGCTATGGTCTCGGTGTCGCTGGCCTCCAGCAGCAGCCGGATGTCCAGCTTGTTGCGGGGATAGTCGATCTGCTCCAACGCCTCTACGAGCTCACCGACGAGGGGTTCCTTGAAGGCCGGCACCAGGACCGTGTACGTCGGCAGCGCGGCGTCGGGGATGGAGAATGCCTCTTCGTCGCTGATCCTCATCATGTAGCCGCCCCTGGCGCCGCGTTGGAAGATCACTAGCCGGAACAGCAGAGCCCACAGGTAGGCCACGATGGCGCTGGTCACCAGCACAATGCCGGTGATGCGTGTGGCGAAGATCAGTCCCAGGACGGTGACCAACACGACGAGCACCAGGGTGACGCGCTGCCAGCGGGCCAGGACGGTGCGGGCGGAGTAGGTGGGGGAGTCGTATTCCAGTGCGTGGCAGGCCACGGCGAGCGCCTGGTCTGGTCCGACCATGGAGGAGTCCGGGAAGGGGACCGGATCCATGATGCCCGGTTCGGTGGGCACCAGCTCGGCGGCTCGTCTGGGAACGGTCAGCGTCATGAAGTCACTCCAATCCTGGCTGTCAGGGCGACGATGAGGAGCACGGAGGCCACCAGGGCCAGCCGTTTCGGCGGGATAGTGGCCAGCTGGTCTCTCGGGGACCAGCCGCGCCGGAGCAGTATGAGCGTGACGGTCGCCAGGCATAGGCCGCAGGCGATGAGCAGCGCGATCAGGCGCATGCCATCTGGCAGCAGCCATGCCAGCGCGGGCAGCGCGGCTGGCCACAGCCACATGGCAGCTCGTGTGCCGCTCAGGGTCAGCAGGCATGTGACCATGCAGAGCATCCACGCGATGGTGGCGATCGTCAGATCACCCGGTGGAGGCCATTGCCGCACAACCCAGACGACGCTGGCCAGGGTTGTCACAGCGAGGATCATGTCGATCTCGCGATCGTCGATCCTGGGTTGGGCGTGACGAACGCACAGCAGCGCCTCGCCGGCCACCAGTGACGCGCCCGCCCCGACCCAGAACTCGGGAATGGCCAGTGCGTGGGGAAGTGCTGCCGCTGCCAAAATTCCGCACAGGAGAAGTAGCGCCGCATGTCCTGTGATCCCGTGCAGTGCGGTCAGCGCAGCGGGCCTTCCAGCCGGAAGCTGTCTGACCAAGGTCGTGTTCGTCATGTCGGGTGTGCCCATGCGGCAACCTCTCAGGGCGATGTCCAGAGATTATCTAACTTATATTTCATCTCTTCAGTTGCCAAGTGGGTTTGCCACGCCGGTTGGTTAATGGACGATTGATGGTCGGTGGGTTTCCCCTCCAGGGACGGTCGCAGGGTGATTTGTCAGCATGTTCGCTGAGTGCCGGCCCGAGTGGGGGCTGTCGAAGGTGGGGTGCGTAGGTGCTGGTCCTTGCGCCTCGGGCTGGGAGCTTGGGTCCTGTCGTCGGTGAAAAGTAGTGACAAAGTGCGAACGGTGTCCTAAAATTCCTCATGTTAGCGTTAACTTCGAGTCTCTGGTGAGGCGCAGCAGCCTCGTGGCAGCCACCCGAGTACGACAAAGGAGTATGTATGAAATACCGTCGTGCCGCCGCCGTGGCGCTGTGCACCGCCCTGGCTCTGGGCCTGGGTGGCTGTTCGGGGGGCGCCTCCGACAGCAAGAGGAGCGAACGGGTCAACTCCATGTACACGTGGGTTTCCAGCGAGTCCGACCGCGAACAGTGGGAGACCTTCGTCAAAGGTGTCCAGGAGACCACCCCCGATTTCAAGCTCACCATCGAGGGCCCCAGTTTCCAGGACTACTGGACCAAGGTGAAGACCCGCATGTCATCGTCCGACGCGCCGTGCATCATCACCACTCAGGCCGCCCGCGCCCAGGAGCTCGGTGAGCTGCTGAGCCCCCTCGACGACCTTGCGAAGGAGGCCGGAGTCGACCTCAGCCAGTACAACCAGGCCATGATGACCGGCATGACGGTCGATGGGAAGGTCCGCGCCATCCCCTACGATGCCGAGCCCATGGTGCTGTACTACAACAAAACCATGTTCGCGGCAGCCGGGCTGAGGGAGCCGGGCCTGGACTACACCACCGAGCAGTTCCTCTCCGATGCCAAAGCCCTCACCAAGGATGGTGTGCAGGGCTTCGCGATGGCCCCCGACCCCAGCTACCCCTTTCTGCCCTTCGCCTTCGCCAACGGCAACGTTCCCGTCAAGGACGGCAGCCTGAACATCACCGACCCGGCCTTCGTCTCCGACATCC
>CAKZJI010000183.1 GCA_936941515.1 uncultured Propionibacteriaceae bacterium | reverse complement strand
GCCGGGCCGTCCATGCCCGCCCGGGTGAGTTGTCGGTCGTCCATACCGGCATCCTGGACCTGCGCGAAGCACAGCTGCCTCCCGGCATCGAGTTGGGTCCTTGGTTCACCTGCACCCCTGGGGTCGCGCTGGACTCGGTCACCATGGACGAGGGCGACGTTGCGCACCTCTACTGGGACATCGATCCCGAGCTGTTAGACGAGCCGCGGGCGCAGGATCTGTTCGAGTTCTACCAACACCTGCTTGCCGACGCCGCTGCGGAAGAGGATGCTCCTCGGGCCGAATCGATCGTAACAGCGATGGCGGGGGCCGGGTCGATCGGTGCTCTCATGCTGGGGGAGTGGAACGCAACTGATGCCCCTATCGACGATCGCCCGCTCTACCTGACCATCGACGAGCAATGCGAACGCACTCCGGAGGCCGTTGCGCTGCGCTGGTCAGGTGGTCAGTGGAGCTACCAGGAACTGCAGAGCCACACCCGGACAACGGCGGCCCACCTGCTGCGCGCGGGTGTTGAGCCCGGTGAGGCAGTGGCCATTTCGATGGCGCGCGGACCGGAGATGGTCGCCGCTGCCCTCGGCGTGCTCCGCGCCGGTGGCTATTACGTCCCCGTGCTGCCGGATCTTCCCGTCACCCGGGCGGAATCGATGCTGGAGGACGTGCAGGCCCGCCACGTGGTGTGCCTGAGTGGGCGGGTCGGCTGGGACATCCCGGCGGGCATCGCCCGCGTTGATGCCGACCGTGAGATCGGCGTCGCGGCTCCCGACCTCGCCCGCATGGACCACGAAGACCCCGACCGGCTGGTCTACGTTCTCTTCACCTCCGGAACGGAGGGGCGTCCCAAAGGCGTGGCGGTGAAGCACCCGGCGCTCAACAACGTCGTTGCGTGGTGCACTGAGCGCTACGAGTTCGGTCCGGCCGATGTCGGCCTCAACGTCACTTCCCTGGGATTCGATCTGTCCGTCTTCGATGTCTTCGGGTTGCTGAGTGTAGGTGCCGGCATTTACATCGTCAATGAGGTCGAGCAGCGGGATCCTCACAGCTTGCTTCGTGTGCTTGAGCAGGAGCCCATCACCTTCTGGAACTCCGCCCCCACCACACTGGCGCAGCTCGCGCCGCTGTTGCGGACGGACGAGCCGAACAGCCGAACCCTGCGGCTCATTTTCCTGTCGGGGGACTTCACACCGCTGTCACTGCCCGGGCAGCTTCGTCGCGGTTTCCCGGAGGCGCGCTTGGTCAGCCTAGGCGGGGCTACGGAGGCGACGATCTGGTCGAACTGGTTCGACGTCGAGACGGTGAACCCCGACTGGCGCTCCATTCCCTACGGGCGACCCATCGCGAACGCCCGCTACTACGTGCTTGACGAGACCCTGGCTCCCTGCATGGCAGATGTGGAGGGTGATCTGTACATCGGAGGCCGCTGCCTGAGCGAGGGCTACGTCAACCGGTCGGAGCTGACGGCGGAACGCTTCATCGTCGATCCCTTCGATCCCACTCCAGGGGCTCGGCTCTACCGAACCGGTGACAGGGCGTCCATGCAGGCTGACGGCTTGATCATCTTCCGCGGTCGGAGCGACTCACAGGTGAAGATTCGGGGTTTCCGAGTTGAGCCGTCAGAGATCGAGTTTCATCTGCGCTCGCTGCCTGAGGTCCACGACGCTGTCGTCGCGGTGCAGCTCACCGAGCGCCAGGAGCAGAAAATCGTCGCCTACGTGGTTCCGGCCGAACAGGGTGCTGTGCCCGAGGTAGGGGCTCTGCGAGCGGCCCTGTGCCAGCGGCTCCCGCAGTACATGGTGCCCAATGTCATCTGCTTCCTGGACGCCCTACCAGCGACTGCGAACGGCAAGCTTGATCGGCAGGCGCTTCCTTGGCCAGTGGCTGCCGGGTCGATGCACCGGTTCCTGAGTGAGTCGGAAGTGGCGACGCCGGACCAGGCCGCCCCGGACGCAGCGGGAGAGCCGCCAGACAACGTTCTTGCGGAGGACCTGTGCGAGCTGTTCCGCGAGCTGCTCGACGATCCGAGCCTCCAGCTCGACGATGATGTGTGGGACCATGGCGCCACCTCGTTCACCATGGTGCAGGTCTCCGACGCCGCCGCGGCACGCTACGGCACCGCGATCTCCGTCGCCGTCCTGTTGGACGAGCCGACGTGCCGCGGCATAGCGGCATCCTTGGCGGACGATGGCGTTTCGGCGCCGGAGCAGCCGGCGGCGGACAGGACGCCGTCGCTAGTAGCGGCAACCGGCCCGGATCCCGACGCCGACGGATCCATCTCGCGGGTCGATCTCTTCGATCCCGATGCCGTCGCTCGGTTCAAGAAGAGTCGCGCCTGGGAACCGCCCTCGCTGGATACCGGTTACGGTCTTGAGCGCACCGATCTGACAGTGCGATCCCGCCAGCGCGCCTCGCGTCGGGACTTCTCCGGGAGCCTGACGATCGACGAACTCGCAGACCTGCTTTCCGGCGTGGCCAGCCACGGTCCCTCTGATGCGCGTCACCGGCGTTATCCCTCGGCCGGGGACACGTTCGGTGTGCGCGTCTATGTGTGCGTGCACCCAGGCGGGGTGGTGGGCCTCGACGAGGGCTGGTACTACCACCATCCTGAGGCGCACACCTTGCATCGGGTGGGGCCAGTCTCTCAGTTCACGTCGCGGGCGCATTTCGTCTACAACCGACCCATGGCTGATCGGGCGGCCTGCGAGATCATCCTGGTCGGTCACAGGCCGGCTGTCACGCCTCTCTATGAGGCCTACTGCGATAGGTTCCTGACCCTAGAGGCTGGGCAGATCACCCAGGTGCTGATGGACGACCAAGCCAGGTGTGGGGTGTCCCTATGCCCGATCGGCTCGGTTGCGGTCGAGCCGATTGCCGCCGATCTCGGGCTGACAGAGGATGACCTGTTCTTGAGCGCCCTGATGTGCGGGCCTGGGGCCAGCGACGCTAGCTCGACGCCCGAGCGGGCTCCCGAGGAGACGCGCACCGCAATCACCGGCGTCTCCGCGTGCTTCCCAGGCTGCCCGGATGGGGACCTCGCCGCTTGGTGGGAGCGGCTGGCTGCGGGGGACCGATTTGTAGCATCGGTTCCGAGCGACAGGTCGGAGATCGCCGTCGGGCCGCTGGCGAGGACCGTGGGCGGGTGGCTGCCGGGAGAGGACCCAGTAGACTCTCTGCGTTTCGGCATCGCGCCCGCGCAGTGGAGAGTGCTGGATCCCCAGACCCGCCGTCTCCTGCCCGTGGTCGATCGCCTCGTCGCCGACATGTCGACGGCGGAGCGGGCCGCGACGGGCATCTTCGTTGGTGTGATGTGGACGGATCACCAACATGTCGGAGCCGATGCGATGCGCGCCGGAGGACGGGCGACCGTGTCGAGCACGGCCTCCGACTTGGTCTCCCGGATTACGCACGTGTTCGGGTTCAACGGGCCGGCCATCGCAGTCGACACGTCCTGCGCCTCCTCACTGACGGCGCTGCATTTCGCCAGCCAGGCGCTGCAGCGGGGCGAGTGCGAAGCAGCCGTCGTGGCCGGCGTGAATGTCTTCGCCCACCCCTATCACTTGCAGCTGCTTCAGGATGAGGGGCTTCTAGCCGAGCAGGCTCCGACTGGCGCCTTCGATGCGCAGCACCCGGGATGGATGCCGGGCGAAGGCTGCGGCGCGCTCCTGCTGCGTCGTGCCGACGAATGCGTCACCCCGCTGGCCATTATCGAGGCCAGTGCCATCGAGCACACGGGAGGTCGACCTAGGCGATTCGCGGCACCGGACCAAGCAACGGTGGTGCAGGTCGTGCGGCGTACTCTCGCCGCCGCCGGCGTGCAGGCTGGTGCTGTCGACTATGTGGAGGGGGCAGCGGCTGGTGCCGCGCTGGCTGACGCTGCCGAACAGGCCGGACTGCGCGAGGTCTTCGGCACGGACACGCTGTTTGGCACCGGCAAACCCCAGCTCGGGCACGCTGAGGCGGCGGCTGGGCTCGCGCAGATGATTCGTGCTCTGCTGATGATTCACCATGGCCAGGTGCTTCCGACCCTCACTGCGGAAGGGCAGTTCGGGTCGCAGGATCGGCTGACGTGCCCGTCAGCCGGCCTGACTCCCTGGCCGAGCGGTACCGGACTGCGGCGCGTGCTGGTCCTCGGTGCTGGTGCCACTGGAACGCAGGCAGCCGTGCTGCTGCGTGGAGACGAGGGGCCTGCTGAGAGACCTGCGCCGTCGGCGCTAGCGCTGTCCTGCGCCCCATATACACAGCCGTCGATCACGGTGGCAGTTGAGCCCGCGCATGCGTCAGAGAAGGTGCCGACGATCCGACAGCAGCTCCGCGGGGCGATCTCGGCGGTGCTCGAGC
This sequence comes from uncultured Propionibacteriaceae bacterium, assembly GCA_936941515.1. Classification (GTDB taxonomy): domain Bacteria; phylum Actinomycetota; class Actinomycetes; order Propionibacteriales; family Propionibacteriaceae; genus Arachnia. Next base: position 4,894 of record CAKZJI010000183.1, on the reverse strand, counting down.
TCCCGGCTCAGGCCATCGACGATTTCTGTCCCCTGGCCGATGTCGGGATGACCTCGCAGTTCGCGGTGGCGATCGCGGACGCTGTTCGAGCCACGCTGCCTCTGTCGGCAGCGGACCTGCTCCAGGCCGAGGACATCGCCGCCCTCGCCGACACCCTTGTCTCCCGCATGGGCACCCGCGAGACCCGTGAGCCTGCTCATGAGAGCGACGACGCGGACGGCGATGTGGCCGTCGTGGGGTTGGCCGGGAGATTCCCCGGAGCGGACGACGTCGACGCCCTGTGGCAGCTGCTGCTGGACGAGGGTCTTCCCATCGGTCCTGCCCCCGCTACCCGAGCTGCCCGAGGACGGCCTGCCGAGAGGATCACAGGTGGGTACTGCTCTGGTGTGGGGGAGATCGATGCGGCCGCCTTCGGGCTGACTCCCCATGCTGCGCGGCGGATGGACCCGCAGGAACGCGAACTGCTCAAGGTGACGCTGCGCGCTCTGGAGACCAGCGGCTTGGGGGAGGCCCGCCGCAGCGACCGTACGATCGGCACATTCATCGGCGCGATGTACCACGAGTACCCCTATCTCGCTGTGGAGGCCGGAGGCAGCGAGTCCATCGGGTCAGGACTGGGCGCGCTGGCCAATCGGCTCGCGTTCCAGTTCGATCTCCACGGCCCCAGCTTGACAGTCGATACCATGTGCTCCTCCGGCCTCGTGGCCCTTCATCTGGCAGTCCGGAGTCTCCGATTGGGCGAGTGCGACACTGCGCTTATTGGGGGTGTCAACCTGCACCTGCACTCGGACAAGTTCGTCGCGCTGGACGAGCTGGAGATGTCGGCCGCCGACAGCCGCTGCCGGCCCTTTGGCGCGGGCGGCACGGGATTCGTCCCGGGGGAGGGGACTGTCGTCCTGGTGTGCCGACCGTTGGCTGCTGCCTTGGCCGATGAGGATCCCATTCTCGGCGTGATCAAGGGAAGCGCAGTCGGTCATGGCGGGCGGGCGCCGGGTTTCACGGTTCCGCAAGCGGCCGCTCAGGCTGACGTCATCGAACGAGCCTTGGCGGATGCGCGTGTCGCGGCTGAGGACGTTTCCTACGTCGAGACCCACGGGACCGGCACGTCGCTGGGCGACCCCATCGAGATCCAGGGCCTCGCACTGGCACTGGACGCGGATCATCGGCGCCTTCCTGGGAGCTGCGCCATCGGCTCGATCAAGGGCAACCTCGGTCATCTGGAGGCTGCCTCCGGGCTGGCTGGTCTGACCAAGGTGCTGCTCCAGCTGCGCCACCGCGAGGTGGCGCCCACGCGGATCAACTCCGACCGTCTCAACCCCGAGATCGATTGGAGCACGGTGCCCTTCTGCGTCCAGCGTGAAGCCGGCGGTTGGGATCCAGCCGGATCAGGGGTCAGGATCGCCGGAGTCAGCGCCTTCGGCGCAGGCGGAACCAATGCGCATGCGATCGTGGCAGAGTCCGCGTCTCCGGCGGCGGATGATCCCTCGGGGGTCGAAGTAGTGCTATTCTCAGCAGCCGACAGCGAGCAGTTGGCCGATCAGATGTCTCGGATGCGGCGCTGGCTGCTGGTACCCGCTGAGGATGACCCGCTCCGGTTGTGCGACATCGCACGCTTGACGCAGCAGCGCACGCATCAGCCCGAGCGAGCCGCCGTGGTGGTCTCCAGCGTCGATGAGTTGATCGTCGCGCTCGACCAGCCGAACCAGGAGATCCGAGGAACAGCCCCCCGGGTGGTGAACCGTGATGCCCCCGTTGTGCCGGTGGGATTGCAGCTCGCTGTCGATGAGGCTCGCGAGTTGGCCGCTGCATGGGCCTGCGGCGGCCGCGTGGCGTGGGCTTGGCGCAGGGGTGCCCCCGTGCATCCCGCGACCGCACTCGCGCTGCCGGGTCAGGTTTTTCGCGAGGAGTTCTTGTGGTTCGAGCCGTTCCGAGGGGACGTAACCGAAGCATCAGCGCGGCGTGAGGAACCGAACCCCCCTCATTCCGTCAGGCAGCGTCGCTGGCGCGAAGTCCCCGCGATCCCTCGTAACATGGCAGGACCGATCCTGCTGGTGGCGCGCGAACCCAAATCCCCCGTGGTGGCGCAGGTCCGTGCCGCGGAACCGCACGCGCATCGGCAGGGCGACCGCGACGGCGTCGGCCAGCAGCTCCTCGACGCTCGGCAGGGCGGGACCGCCCGGCGCGCCGGGCAGCGGGGGCAGGGCGGGGGCGGTGCTCATGCGGCCAGTGTAGGAAGGGCGCTCGGCTCCCGTTCCGACGGGCGCCGGCGGGGTGGGACTGTCTGTGTCGGCGCCGACGCTCAGACGGCGCGGAGGTAGCCGAGGGCTCGGGCCAGGTCCACGGCGCGGTCGTGGGCGCCGAGCACCCCCTCCAGGCCGGCGACGACGGCGGCCGTCACCTCCTCGGTGAGATGCCAGTCGGCGGTGAACGGGTCGTCGAAGCGCGCCCACGCCGTGCCCACGGCCGCGAGCGCGCGGGTCATCTCGGTGAGGTCCCGGAAGACCGGTCGCGGCTCGTCCAGGCGGTCCTCCCAGCCCTCGTCTCCCGGGGCCATGAGCACCTGGCCGGTGGAGGCCGCGTGGATGAACGGGTCGGCGCCCTGCTTGGCCACCACGGTCCAGTCGTCGTTCCAGTCCACCAGCAGCGCACCGGTTCGGTGGTTCCACCGGTAGCCGGCCTGCTCGTCCCACAGGCGGTCCAGCGGGAAGAACATCACGGGCAGGCCGAGGGTGTCGATCTCCAGCCACTCCGGTCCCACGTAGCGGTAGAAGTCGGCCAGGTCCGGGGCGAGGGGCTCCTCGGCGGCCCACTCGATGGGCTCCTGCCGGCTCAGCCGGCCGAACGGGGCCAGGGCGTCCCGGGCGGCCAGCAGGTCCTCGGCCGAGAGACGGGGCCGGGCGCCCGGCTCGACGCCCGGGCCGGGCGCCGAGCCGGTGGAGTCGCGGAGGGCCGGGCGATGTCCGTGGGCGGGGGGCACGCGGGTCATGGCCCCAGGCTAGGCAGGCGGCTCAGAGGCGCGGAGGACGGGACGGCGACGGGGGCGTGACCGTCCGATGAAGCCTGCATGACGGCTGCGCGTCCGACACAATGGAACCCATGCCCCCCACCGCCCGCGCCCCGCGCCGCCTCCCCTCGTGGACGTGGTGGCTGGCGCTGGCCGCGTGCGTGGCCGGCGTCGTGCTGGTCTACGCCGCCCTGGTGTGGTCCTCCGCCGGCCAGGTGCTCGAGTACCAGGTGTTCCGCGCCGTCGAGGAGCGCTACGCGGACACCGTGCCGGACGTGACCTCCCAGGTGGTGCGGATCCTGCCGCTCGGGCTGGCGGTCGGCATGGCGCTGGCCTCGCTCGGCGCGCTCGCCGTGGCCCGGTGGCGGCGGCGGGGGCTGCTCGCCCTCCTCGTGCTGGCCGGGTCCAACCTCACCACGCAGCTGCTCAAGGCGGCGCTTCCGCGGCCCGAGCACGCCGACGGGGTCCCGTGGTCCGGCGGCAACTCACTGCCCTCGGGCCACATGACGCTCGCGACGGGCGCCGCGGTGGCCGCGCTGCTGCTCGTGCCCGCCCGGTGGCGACCGCTCACCACCGTCCTCGGCGCCGTGGTCAGCGCCTGCACCGGCGCCGTCGCCTACACGGAGGCCTGGCACCGGCCGTCGGACATGGCCGCCGCGGCGCTCGTGTCCGCCGCCTGGGGCCTGCTCGCCGTGCCGTTCGCCCGGTACGACGGCGCACCGCGGCCCGCACCGCGCGGCGCCCGCGGCGTGGAGGCCACGCTCTGGTCCCTGGGCGTCGCGGGCCTGGCGGCCGGGCTGACGCTGCTGGCCCTCACCCTCGACACCCCCGCGACCAGCGGCGCCGGCCCCCACCCGGCGGCCGAGCCGGCCGGGATCCTGCTCAGCGCCTCCCCCGCGGTCCTGCTGTGGGGCGCGCTCGGCACGGCCTTTCGCCGCGGCCGCGCGGACTGACCCCTCCCCGCACGCTCACCGCACCCCCACCACGCGACGAGCCCTGCGATGTGGCGGCCATCCGCGAGGAATGGCCGCCACATCGCAGGGCTCGTCGTCAAGGGTCGGGGCGGGCCGGGATCGTGCGGATCAGATCCGGGCGAGGGCCGCCGTCGGATCGTGGAGGCAGTCCGCCACGAACGTGAGGAACGCGCTCGCGGTGGCGCCGTCGGTGACGCGGTGGTCGAAGGTCACGGTCATCTCGGTGACCTTGCGGACCACGATCTCCCCGTCCACGACCCACGGGCGGTCGATGATCCGGCCGATGCCGAGCATCCCGACCTCGGGCACGTTGATGATCGGCGTGGCGCCGTCCGTGCCCAGCGGGCCGTAGTTGTTCAGCGTGAACGTGCCGCGGGTGAGCTCGGCCGGGGCGGCCCGGCCCGCGCGGGCGCGGCTGACGGTGTCGTTGATCGCGGCGGTGAGCTCGTCCGCGGACAGCTTCTCCGCGTGCTCGACGGACGGCACCATGAGGCCGCGGTCGGTCTGCACGGCCAGGCCGAGGTGGACGCCGTCGACCTCCACGATCTCGTCCTTGCCGTCCGCCCCCGCCTCGATGCGCGCGTTCATCACCGGGTACCGGCGCAGGCCGGCCAGGGTGAAGCGGGCGATCAGGCCGAGCAGCGAGGGCGCGTTCTCCGGGTCCTTCGCCTTGAGCGCGGCCCGCAGCTCGAGCAGGGCGGTGACGTCCACGTCCAGCCACGCCGTGACCTCCGGGACCTCGCGGCGCGAGCGGGAGAGCTGGTCCGCGATCACCTTGCGCACCCCCGAGATCGGGGTGCGGGCGACGACGGCCAGGCCGGTCCGCCCGTCCACGGCGCCCGCCTGCGCGGCGGCGACTGGCTCAGCACCCGCGGCCACCCCTGCCTGCGCAGCCTACGCCTGCCCCGCCGCGGCC
>CAKZJI010000182.1 GCA_936941515.1 uncultured Propionibacteriaceae bacterium | reverse complement strand
AGCAGCCCGCACCACCAACTCATCAATCAACGCCGGGCCACTACCTGTCTCTGCCTGCATTCTACCCCGCCCAGACCGTGTCGCAGCCTCCCGCACCTGCCCAATCTCGCCCCGCTCCACACCTGCTAACACACGCTGACCCGCCAAATGCGGATAACACCTACGCACATGCGAAGCCAGGAAAGAGTCACACAACTCAACCCGACCATCCCCACGATACGTCAGCACACCCGCCCGAGCCAGCTGCTCCCCCACGGCCACCACCTCCGCCCACGGCGCTCCCAAAACAGCCGCCACCCGCTTATCCCCACACGCCCCCCGGTGAAGCGCCACTACCGACACGTAATCCCGCTGCCGCACATCCAGCCGCCGCCACTGCGATACCACATACGCATCAGCAAAACGCCGATACGCCACAATAGCGCTACGCGCCACATCATCCCGAGAAATCACCCGAGACGACGCATCACCCCACACCTGATCCGCAACAATTTGCACAAACCCCGGATGCCCCCGCGTCACCTCATACACCGTATCCACCGCCCCCTGGTCCCAGTCACGCCCCCTGGCACGCGCTGGCACACACAAGGTCTCCGCCACCGCCTGCCGGCCCACATCACACCCCAACCCCACAAACCTCACGGCACCACCCACAGCCCTCGGCATCATTTCCCTCACCCCCGCGTGCCCCGCCCCCACAAACACCACCGGAACATTCCCCCGACGATCCCGCCCCAACCCACGCAAAACCTCCTGCACCACCAACAAATCCCGCGATGAAAACTGATCCATCTCATCCATCACCAATAACACTCCACCCCGCCCCCTTGAGCGCGCCACACGCCCCAACCCTGCCGCCACAGCATCAACCCCACCCCCAGACTCCCTCCCAACAAACTTCACCGACGCATCCACGCCCACCACCCCAAACCCCGCCTTCAACCCCACATCCAAAGACGACTTCAGCTTCCGCCACCACGACGACCCACCACTTACGCCCTGAGCCAAATCCTGCATAACAGAATCCGCGCTATGAGTGATTTCGATCACCGTAAAATGCTGCTCCTGAGCAACCTTCACACAGGCATCCAGAAAAGCCGTCTTCCCAACCCCTGACGGACCAGTCACCACCACATGATCAGGAACCTCACCCCGCGACACCGCACTCAAATGCGATGACAACCCCTGCAACAAATCCCGACGCCCCGGTAAACCCCACCTCCACGGCCGCCGACCACGCTTCACAGCATAGGGAGAAACCCCGCCAAACCACTCACCAACCACAACCATCGCCTCCACTCAGCATGTCTTGCTCAGCTGGCTGCCGGTGAACATAGGGCTCACCCGCCGGTGCCGGAGGTAGCTTCCGATCACGGAAAGGCCGCAGGCCGCGCACCAATACCAGGGCTTCGCCTCCCGGCAGACGGCCGACCTCATCAGCTGACAGCAGCTCACGACCAATCGTTTTCTCCTGCCGTGATCCACCACGTCCTCCGGTGTTCCTGGAGTGATCCACAACCCGGATTGTCTGCTTTCCCAAAGCCTCCGCAATCCATTTTCGAGTGTCCGGGTCAGACGAGCCCAGGAAAAGTGTGGAATCACAGTTGCCCATAATCGTCTTCCAACCGACCTCATCATACAGCCCCTTACCTTGGCTAAGGTTCTGAACGATGGCGGCAAAGGATACGCCCCGGGACCTGATGGTGGCTGCCAAGACCTCGAAATCGGGGATTTTGCCGATATTCGCAAATTCATCCATCCAGCACATGACCGGCACCTCTAGCCGTCCGCCTGGACGTTGATCCGCCAGCCACAGGGCACGCTGGAAAAACATGGTGAAGACCAGCGACGCAAACCATGAGAACTGCTTGTTGCTGTCGCTGATGATCACAAACAGCATGGTCGGCTCGACCCCAACCCGATCCAGCTCCAGAGTGTCACGTTCCAGAATGCGACGCACAGCGGGGATGTGCAACGGCGCCAGCCTGACTCCGGCAGTCACCAGGATGGAGGCTGCGGTTTTGTCCGCGGCCTGGGAGTAGATGGTGTACTGGGACACGGCATAGGTCAAGAGTTCCTGGCCGACGAGGTCTTGGGCAGCCTTGAACAGGTTGTCCACTTCAGAGGGTGGGTCACCGGGTTCAGTGACACGCATCCGGCCAAGTAGGTCGATCACCGACCCCAGGTGCTGATCCTTGGGACGGTATGTGGCAGCGACGAAAGCGATCAGTGCATTCAGCAGGGCTGACTCTGCTTTCTCCCAGAAGGGATCCCCACCCTGACGTCTTGCGTCCGAGGTGTTGGAGATGATGCTGCGTACCATGAGAGCCACGTCCTCCGGTTCGTGTCCTGGACGCAGGTAGCAGAACGGGTTGAAACAGTCAGATTGTGCAAAGTCCACCAGGTTCAGCACCCGGATCTTGTATCCCGCCCTCTTCAGAGCATTTCCAGACATGGCGAGCAGCTCCCCTTTCGGGTCTGTCACCAAACCGGAGCTTAACCCCCGCACCAGGTTCGGCATGACAAAGTGACGTGATTTGCCGGTGCCAGAGCCACCGACCACGAGCACATTCAGATTCCGCTGATGTTCCGGCTTCTCAGCACGATCAAGGCTCACTCCAACTTTCTGGGTCAACCACAGATTGCGTTCAGGATTCTTGTTCATGAACGGCTTGATGTCCCCTGGCCTTCCCCACCTGGCGGACCCGTGCTCCTCTCCACGCCGCTGCGCACGCCCCAGCAACTGATACAGCATGAAGAGCCCAACGATCACCACCAGTACGAGCCCAACCAACAGATCTGTCGGATGAAACGACACCTCAAACCGTGGGGAGCTCAGTCCCTTGCCAGCTGCTTGGATGGCCGAGAACGGCTGTCCCGGCACCATTCCTTCACGAGCGTCATGGCTGACGTGGTTGCCCAGCCAGAACGTCGCCAGCCCCAGCAGCACCATCAAAGCGATACCCACGTTTTTCCTCATCTTGGCTCCTCAGGGTGAAAGATGGTGTCGACGCCCTCGTTTCCATGGCAGATCCTGATGACCTGGCCTAGCACCCCGAAGGCAACCGCAACTCGGCGTCGTGTCCGGCACATGCCCAACTCCTCCATCAGGTCAGCAGGCGACCCAAGGCTCAGGCCGACAAGGCGAGGATCCCGATGGTGAGCACCAGCTTTAAGAGCCTCCGGAATGCCCGCATCACAATTGCACCCCCGGTCAGCGCCATCATCGGTTCCATCGCGGAATCCTCTCTCTGCTGACATCCACATTATCGCCTGACAG
>CAKZJI010000181.1 GCA_936941515.1 uncultured Propionibacteriaceae bacterium | reverse complement strand
GACCCCCGGAGGATAGGCCTCAGGGCGGGTGAACAGCTCAAGCTGGGCCAGCACTTGGTCCGCGAAGGAGTTGCTCATCACGAACGACGGATGCCCCGTCGCATTGCCGAGGTTCAGCAGCCGGCCCTCGCTGAGAATGATCACGGCATGGCCGTCCGGATAGACCCACTTGGCCACCTGCGGTTTGATGTCCACCTTGGTGACGTCTTTCCGCGCCGCGAGACCGGCCATGTCGATCTCGTTGTCGAAGTGGCCAATGTTGCCGACAATGGCCTGGTGCTTCATCCGGGCCATGTGCTCCTCAAGAATGATGTCGCGGCATCCAGTGGCGGTGACGAAGATGTCGGCGATCTCGACCACCGACTCAAGGCGCGCCACCTGATAGCCGTCCATCGCCGCCTGGAGGGCGCAGATCGGATCCACCTCAGTGACGATGACCCTGGCCCCCTGGCCACGCAGCGACTCAGCACAGCCCTTGCCGACATCCCCGTAGCCACACACCACTGCCACCTTGCCGCCGATCAGGACGTCCGTGGCACGGTTGATGCCGTCGATGAGGGAATGCCGGCAGCCGTACCGGTTGTCGAACTTAGACTTGGTCACCGCGTCATTGACATTAATGGCCCCGAACAGCAGGGTTCCGTTGCGCTGCATCTCGTAGAGGCGGAGAACCCCGGTGGTGGTCTCCTCCGTGACACCGATGATGCCTGCGGCAAGAGCCTCAAAATCAATCTCCCCTAGGGCCTCCCGGAGCGCCCCCTTCAGGACGAGGGCCTCCTCGGAGTCCGCGGGATCATCGGCCGGCACCGCCCCGGCGCGCTGCGCCGCAACCCCCTCATGGACGAACAAGGTGGCGTCGCCACCGTCGTCAAGGATGAGGTTGGGGCGTTGATCATCCGGCCAGTCGAAAATCTGGCGGGTGCACCACCAGTATTCCTCCAGGGTCTCACCCTTCCATGCGAAAACGGGAACACCCTTGGGGTTCTCGGGCGTGCCATCAGGGCCAACGACCATGGCCGCCGCCGCATGATCCTGGGTGGAGAAGATGTTGCAAGATGCCCAGCGCACCTCGGCACCCAGGGCCACCAGGGTCTCAATCAGCACTGCGGTCTGCACCGTCATGTGGATTGAGCCCGCAATGCGCGCCCCAGCCAGGGGCTTGGAATCGGCATAACGTTCGCGGATCGCCATCAGGCCGGGCATCTCGTGCTCGGCCAGGGTGATCTCCTCACGTCCGAATTCAGCCAGGGACAGATCAGCTACACGGAAGTCTGGTTTCACGCCGGGGAGTCTACGCCGACTCCAGGGCAGCGGCGAGGTGTTTCAGGGCCATGTCGTAGCCTGCCAGACCACACCCGATGATGATGCCGGAGGCTTTCGGGGACAGCACGCTGTGGTGGCGGAATTCCTCACGAGCATGGATGTTGGAGATGTGAACCTCGACGTAGGTGACCAGGGCGGCCGCATCCGCGACGGCGTAGCTGTAGTGGGTCCATGCCCCCGCGTTGAGCACGCATGGGATCCCGTGGTCGGCCGCCTCATGCAGCCACTCGATGAGCTGGCCCTCGTACTCCGTCTGCCTGACCTGCACGTCAAGGCCCAGGCTGAGGCCCTCCTCCACAAGATGCGCCGCAAGCTCCTCATGGGTCGTGGTCCCGTAGATCTCCGGCTGCCTGGTCCCAAGCCGACCCAGGTTCGGGCCGTTCAGCACAAACACAGGGATCACGACGTCTCCCCCACGTCGGAGTCTCCCATCCCGATTCCCAGGTAGGCCGCGGCATAGCGTCCCTGCTGCAGCAGGTTGACGTATCGTTCCACATCGGAGGCGCCAAGCTCAGCCAATCCGGAGCCAATGTGACACACCCGGACCCCCACAGCGTCGGCCAGGCCTGTGAGGCACTGCACCGTCGCAACCAGTTCACGCGGCACCTGGTCGGCATCCAGCAGCAACAACGCAGGGGCAGCCTCAATCTGGTTCTCGACGGGGTCACTGAAGACATCACGTCGGGGAGTGCCCCGCAGCACCGCCTCCAGTTCCTCAGCGTCGGCCGCCAGGGCAACCCTGCCGCTGGCACGCCGCAGCGCCTCGGCAATCCTCCGCGACGCACGGCCGGCGATGGCAGTGCCTCCCCAGACCAACGGAAAGCAGTCCGCCAGCCCAACAGCAAGATCCTTGCCCTGGTTGTCCCCCAGGGGGCGCGTCGGCGAGCAGCTCTCGGCGACGGAGTCCGCTGCCTCGGCTGCGACCTCCACATCAACAGCGGGACCCAACTCCAGCTGTCCCAGGAGTGCCAGCACCGCGATGGCGGCAGCCATCGGGTCGTCCGGCGGGGTCGGGAGATGCGTGGTGAGGCTGCCGCTGCCAGCCGCTGCCAGCTCCGAGTCTGCCGGTGCGGCCACAATGACGGTCGCGCCCCGGCGCACGGCCTCAGCCAGGCAGCGCACCTGCCAGGTCTGGGCATCGTGGGACCCCAACACCACCACCAAGTCCAAAGGACCGACCCACGCGGGCAGCGTGGGTCCGGGCCATGCCATGAACGGCACCGGGCAGGCCGGCTCCAGCACAGCCCGCACCAGCCGGGCCTCCGCGCCGAGCACCAGAACCCCGCGAGGCCGGTCCGAACGCGACAGACGCCCGACGGGCTCGCTCAGGGCGGCCCGTCGGATCCGAGCGCCCGCAGAAGCCAGCCAGAAAAGAGCCTGGTTCTCAGCGAGGTCATCAGCCTCCAGGCGGGCATCATCAAACCATGTTGTCATCAATGCCTCACAGGGTGCTGCGCGCCTGATCAATAAGCAGGACTGGAATGCGGTCCTGCACTGGGTATGCCAGCCCGCACGTCAGCGCGGTGCACACCAGCTCGGCCCTGTCGTAGTCGACGGCGAACTTCGCATGACAGGCCGGGCAGGCAGCTATGGCCAGAAACTCCGCTGACAGATCCATCAGGGCCTCAGTCATTATTTTCTCCTCAACTCACACGGACGAGGGCGAGCACCTCATCGCGAAGCCTGGTCATCGTCGCCTCATCTCGCGCCTCCACATTAAGACGCAAAAGCGGCTCCGTGTTGGAGGGACGCAGATTGATCCACCAGCCCGCCTCAACATCCGAGATGGTCAGCCCATCTTCCAGGGTCACCTGCCCACGCCCCTCGAATACCCGCGCCACCTGGGCTGTGACGACTGAGTGGTCGCTGACCATGGAGTTGAGCTCACCCGAACGGTGGTACCCGTCAAATTGTCCCGCCAAGACGGACAACGGCTCTGCGGACATCCGCAGAAGCTCCAGGACATGCAGGGCCGCCAGCATGCCGGTGTCGGCGCCCCAGAAGTCACGGAAGTAGTAGTGGGCGGAGTGCTCACCCCCGAAAATGGCATCCTCGCTCGCCATCAGCGCCTTCACGTAGGTGTGCCCGACCCGGGAGCGCACCAGCCGACCCCGTCCAGAGACCGCCTCGGAGACCGCCTGCGAGGTGATGGAGTTGATGACGACCACCCCACCCGGCTCCTTCTCCAACTCCGCCAGCGCGATCATGGCGGTGACGACGGAGGGATCCACCACATTGCCACGCTCATCAATCAGAAAGCAGCGGTCGGCGTCACCGTCGAAGACCAGCCCCAGATCTGCCCCCTCCGTGCACACCGCGGCCTGCGCCGCCACCAGGTTCTCCGGCTCCAGGGGGTTCGCCGGATGATTCGGAAAGGTTCCATCCAGGTCAAGGTACAGGCCGACGAGCTCCACGTCCCGCCCCTTCAACACTGCTGGCGCGACGAGCCCGGCCATGCCATTGCCGGCATCCACCACCACTTTCATTCGTCGTCCCGCTCCGGGTGGGACGATCCTCTCCAACCGGGCGATGTACTCGGTTCCGAGGTCGCGTTCGCTGTAATCACCGGTCGCTCGCTCCCCGATGGGGATCTCACCCGCCAGGTCACGTAACTGGGTGGTGAATGACGCTGGAACCGGCTGGGCGTTCGCCAGGCAGAATTTGATGCCGTTGTAGGCGGCGGGATTGTGGCTTGCCGTGAACTGCACCCCGGGCAACCCCAGATGCCCTGATGCGAACCACAGCTGATCGGTTGAGGTCAGGCCCACGTCTATGATATCGGCTCCAGCACGTCTTGCCCCATCTGCGAAGGCCAGGGAGAGCTCGCGCCCCAGCGAACGCATGTCGCGTCCCAGCACGAAGGCCCCGCCGTTGAGGTCGAGCAGCTGCACGAAAGCCGCACCGAGTCTCCTAGCACCGTCCAAGTCCCACTCGGGTTCCTCCCCCAGCACAAGGCCCCGGATGTCATTCGCTTTGAAAATCTGGTCCTTCAGCACGGCAGAGAGCTTACCTTTTCACCCCGGGGATGGGGTGTCATTCGATCTTGGGAAGCAGACGAAGATGTCCGCCCCTACGTCCCGGCTCAGGTGTCGGGGGCGGCGGAACCGGGGGATCTGGCTCCGGTCGCTCATCTCTGAGCCCGATCTCACGCACCGCATTGGCGAGAGCCACCAGTTCGTCGTCGGCATCAATGTCCCGCTGCCTCCTGCGCTCCCACGGGAGCCGAATAACCTCCCAGCCACGGGGCGCCGACGTGCGTGCGGCGTGTTCAGCGCACAGGTCGAAGGCTCCCGGAACCTGCGCCTCGGCCAGCGGCCCGAGCACGGCCGTGGAATCGGCGTACACATAGGTGAGCGTGGCTACGGCAGGCAGTCCGCAGGCAGTCCGTGAACATCGACGCACCTGCGCAGCCTACCGCTTCTTCGCGCGGCACGCGCACTCCAGGTGCCCCACCTGCTGGCACCGTGTGTCGGAAGTTCGTCAGTGGGAGGCGGATGCATCGCGAGGCAGTCGAGCGAAACCGCGCTGAATGTTCCGTGAACGAGGCGAGGCGCCACATCCGGGACCAAGAAGCACCAGCGACATGACGACACGTGACACTAGAGTTGACGCATGCAACGCAGCCGGGACCGACACGACAGAGGCCTCCGCGGACCCCTTGCCCAACCGGATGACAAGGGCCGCAAACTGGTGCCGCTGCACACGCCGAGCCGCACCGAGTATTTCAACGAGTGCGTCAAACACGCCTTGAAGGCCATAACTGACGTCAACCCCCGGGCTCTCGATGGCATTGTCGTGGGAGTGGAGGATGTTCCTCTGCTCAAAACCGCATGGTCGGGAGACCGGGTCCCGATGTCAGCGGCCCTGGAGCCGTCCAAAGGCAGGCCCGCGCAGATCGTCATCTACGAACGCCCATTGGAGCATCGAGCCACGAGTCGTCAGGCGTTGCGGGAGCTTGTGCATCGCACCATCGTGGAGCAGCTCAGCGCATTGCTGGGTTTGCCGATCGGGGATCTGGTCGGGGACGAGGGCCCAGACTGGGAGGAGTAGCACCGTCTCCGCCTGGCGGACCCACCACCTGCTGCACCTACCGCAGACTCGGATCCAGTTCGGCTGCGACAGGTTTCACAGCACCCGATGCGACCACCTCAAGCGGCGCAGTCCAGGCACCCTGCTGGCCGGCGCTAACCACAGCACCGAACAAAGGCGTGTCGGCTGAGACCCGCACTCGCTGGCCACCCTCAGCACCCGCAGGCAGGGGATGGGCCACAGTCTTCCCAGCACCCACCTCCACGGAGGAACTCTCCTCAGCCCCACCGGCACCCACGGCGGTCACGGTGGCGGTCTTGCCGTGGCCCTTGTGGAAGGCTGCGAGCGCGGCGACATCCTCGGGACGTGCGAAGCGGCCCGCGGGAATCTGCCGCTCCATGCCGTCCCGATACGCGGCGTAGCGCTCCATCATGGCGGTGTCGACGAAGCCCGGCGCGATCACGTTGACGGTGACGGTGGCCGAAGTCGCGCCTTCGGGAATGACGACCGTGCCGGTGGCCGCGGCCGCCCGGGTCGTCGCCCGGGCCGCGACCGGCACCCTGGTCGAGGTGACCGGCGCGGTCGAGGCCGCGCTGATC
>CAKZJI010000180.1 GCA_936941515.1 uncultured Propionibacteriaceae bacterium | reverse complement strand
GTGATGGCCAGGGTAAAAGGCGCCCTGACGCGGCGCGCCACCTGGTGGGTGCGGGAGCGGTGGTTCTTGACGAACTGGGCCTCATCCAACACCAGGCCACCCCACTGGCGAGCCAGGTATGCCTCGTGCTCCAGGCGCAGCAGCGTGTAGGAGGTGACAACGACATGAGCTCCCGCAATCTCATCGTCCAGGGCAGTTCCCCGTCGGGTCTCGGTGGCCTGGATCACGACGACCCGCAGGCTAGGAGCGAACCGGGCGGCCTCCTGCGCCCAGGTTGCGACGACGCTGGCGGGGGCGACGACAAGCGCAGGTTTCCGGTCCAGTTGCCCCAGACCCCGGGCGCGTTCCAGCAGGGTGAGGGTCTGCAGGGTCTTCCCGAGACCCATGTCGTCGGCGAGCACTCCCCCGAGCCCAGCATCCCAGAGTGTGGCCAGCCAGGAGAAACCCTGCCGCTGATAGGGCCGCAGCGTCGCGGCCACACCGTCGGGCACCGTGATCTCGCTTTCCCCCGACCCGAGGTTCCTCAACGCCTGGATGCGCTCCCGCCAGCGTTGCGACTGCTGCTCCTCCAGGACCCCGAGCTCCGCAAGGTCCTCCCACCAGCCAGCCTGGTAGGCGCTGATGCGGAATACTCCCCCCGGTTCGGGATCGGTGAGCTCCCGGGCCTCGGCGATCAGCTGGCGCAGCCGGTTCAGCTCGGGACGCTCCAGCAGGAACCAGGTTCCGTTGTCCAGCAGCATCGCCTCGTCGCCTGCCGCCAGGGCTCGGAACAGCTGTTCGAAGGGCACCTCCTGGCCTGCGACGGTGACCTGGATGTGGAGATCGAACCAATCATGGTCGTCGGTGTCCTGGGTGCGGAGGGAGACCACCGGGGGCTCCACGGCATGCGAGTATTCGGGAGCCTCACCGGCCTGGGTGATGCTCACCCCCGCCTCCTCCAGGCGGGGCAGGGTCTCGGTCATGAATCGTGCTGTGTCTGCGTGACTCAGGACTGCCTCCGGCCTCAGTGTCTCCCCGTGGGTTTCCAGCAGGCCCGGGAACCCGTCAACGATCTGGGCTGCGGCCACCTCCAGCTCCTGTTCGGCAGTCTGGTCCCGGAAGAAGTCATTCCGGCGGGGTCTGAGCGGCACCTCCAGTGCGGTGTCCCCCGAGACATATCTGAATCCCCAGGTCAGCATCAGCCGGTGCTCGGGTTCGTGGATCAGCTGAAGCGTCAGCCCCGGATGCGGGAGGTCCTCCTGCACTCGGCTTCCAGGTGAGACAAGGCCACGCCGGGCGAGAGCCGGAAGATAGATCAGCTGAAACCGGGTGGCGTCCTGCGCTGGGATGCTCATCCGTGTCCCCTGGCTCAACAGGCCCCGCATCGCCTCGGGCACCGGCTCCGCCAGCGGGTGCATGCGCAGGCATCCCCCTGGCTCCAGCTCCCCCAAGCCGTGGGCGGGGTCTCCGATGAGGAAACGTCTCCCGTTCTGGGGTGTGGGCCCCAGGTCCCCGGATATCGCGAGCTCCTGCGTCCCGTCCTCAAGGGCGGTGACGTCCAGCCAGATCCTGACAGGCTCGAATCCGACCTCCACCTGGCTGAGGCCCTCCCCCGCGATGAGCGGGATGTCGGCAGCGATGGCCTGCCGCAGGAGCGGCCATCCCAGCGGCCCGAAGCCGGAGAATGGACTCCAGGTCGGGTTGCCGTAGGCGTACTGGCTGACCCCGACGAGACGCGACAGCTGCATCAGCACCTCACGCTGCCGGGGATCGTAGTGCAGGTCCCGGTAGTTCACGGTGATGTCCAGCCAGCTTGCCTGGGATGTCACCCAACCCCGCTTCCCATGCCGCAGCGGACGCACCACCAGCGCATCCGACCCCCCGGACCCGTCAAACCGGAACTCCAGGGCAAGCCTGACGACCTCCTCCTCTGCGACGTGTGAGGGCAGCAGTCCTGACAAGATGCTCTCCCATGAGGAGGCCACGGCCTCAGATCCCACGTTGTTGCGCACGGCCAGCAACACCGCGACGGCGTGCTTGCAGCCCATCCTCACCGGGCAGGAGCAGGCGCTGGAAACTCCCTGCCAGTCGTGGTGGAGGAAGGTTCGATAGGTCTTTCCGCCGGCGCCCTGCACCACGGCGTCAATGGCGCCGTGGTGTCCCAGGGAGTACCTCATGACGTGGCCGGCGGCCTCGTAGGCACGTCCCCTCAGGAAGGTGGGCACGCCCCAAGAGGCCTTGATGGCCTCGTCGCTGACCTTCATCACCCAGTCCGCGGAGCCAGAGTCCATGATTCCTCACACTAGTGTTGCCGTGGGCAGCCTGCGCAGGTTGTGCGGGTCGGGGATGCCCAATCCCAGTTTCGTCGGCTGTCACCCGGCATCGCCGAGCCCTTCCGGTCCCCTCTCCAGGAGCTTCAGGAAACCAGCTTCGTCGAGGATAGTCACCCCCAGCTCCTCGGCCTTGGCGGCCTTGCTGCCGGCGTTCTCCCCGACGACGACATAGTCGGTTCTGCGGCTGACGGATCCGGCGGCCTTGCCGCCCCGGGAGACGATGGCCTCCTTCGCACCGTCCCTGGTGAAGCCCTCCAGGCTGCCGGTCACCACGACGGTCAGGCTGATGAAGAGGAATCCCTGGATCTGGCCCACATCTCCGGTGGAGCGCGTCAGCAGACTCGAGAGGCCG
>CAKZJI010000179.1 GCA_936941515.1 uncultured Propionibacteriaceae bacterium | reverse complement strand
TCACGCTGGTCGGGCTGGGCGGGATCGTCGGGCTGATGAGCGGTCTCTTCGGCGTCGGCGGCGGGTTCCTGATCACGCCGCTGCTGTTCTTCATCGGCATCCTGTACGTACTCGGTGCCCTCGGAACGGCCCTGGCGCCCAGCCACCTGGTGCTCATAATCTTCCGGTTCGTCGGCGGCGTCGGCGTCGGCCTGTCCTCGGTGTGCGCGCCAATCTACACCGCGGAGATCGCCCCGGCGAAGGTCCGCGGCCGCCTCGTCGGCCTCGTCCAGTTCAACATCGTCCTCGGCATCCTCGTGGCCTATCTGTCGAACTACATCATCGCTCAGATCATCCCCGACCCGCAGATCGCGTGGCGTTGGATGCTCGGCGTGATGGTCGTCCCGTCGGTGCTGTTCCTCGTGTTCCTGCTGACGGTTCCCGAAACGCCACGTTGGCTCATGGCCAAAGGCCGCGAGGAGGAAGCGATCGCTATCAGCCGTCGCCTCTGCAACACCGTCGAGGAGTCCGACGAGCAGATCCAGGAGATCCGCGACCAGCTCGCCGCCGCCGGGTCGCAGGCCACCTTGAGCCAGTTCTTCACGCGCCGCTACTTCAAGGTCATCGCCTTGGCGTTCTTTATCGCCATGTTCAACCAGCTTTCCGGTATCAACGCGATCCTGTACTACGCCCCCGAGGTCATGAAGCAGGCGGGCGCCGACGACAACGCTGCCCTGCTGATGTCCGTGGCCGTCGGCCTAATGAACCTGATCGCGACAATGGTCGCTTTGACCGTCATCGACCGCATCGGTCGTCGCTCCCTCATGATCGTCGGCTCCATCGGCTACCTGGTCTCGATGGGCTTCCTGACCGCTGTCATGTTCATGTTCCAAGGTCACTTCAACTCGACCTCGTCGACGCTGGTGCTGATCGGCCTCCTGGCGTTCATCGCGGCGCATGCCTTCGGTCAAGGGTCGGTGATCTGGGTGTTCATCTCGGAGATCTTCCCGACGCGCGTGCGCGGCCTCGGCCAGTCCTTCGGCTCGCTGACCCACTGGGTATTCGCCGCGATCACAACCTACGCGTTCCCGCCGATCATCGGCGCTTGGGGCGGCGGCTGGGCATTCTCCATCTTCCTGGTCTGCATGTTCGGTCAACTCGTCTGGGTGCTGACTAAGATGCCGGAAACCAAGGGCATCCCACTCGAAGAGATGGAAGACACGCTCGGCCTCAACAAGTAGCCGACCGACAAGGAGGTCCCCATGAGTCAATCCAAACCCGT
Organism: uncultured Propionibacteriaceae bacterium; assembly: GCA_936941515.1. Lineage (GTDB taxonomy): Bacteria > Actinomycetota > Actinomycetes > Propionibacteriales > Propionibacteriaceae > Arachnia. The sequence goes on along the minus strand of CAKZJI010000179.1, from coordinate 9,941 downwards.
CCTCTGCCTCGGCGAGGCGCTCATCGACGTCGTCATCCGCGACGACACCAGGAGTGAGCACGTCGGCGGCAGCCCCCTCAACGTCGCCTGCGTCATCACCAGCCTCGGTCGGCCCGCCTTGATCGGAGCCTGGTGGGGTCGCGACGACCACGGCAAGCTGATCGAGGACTACGCCGCCGACCACGGCGTCGGGGTCGTGCCCGGCAGCGACGGAGCCGCCAAGACATCGCTCGCGTACGCCCGCCTCAACGAGGCCGGCAGCGCCGAGTACGAGTTCGACCTGTCGTGGGAGGTACCGCCACTGCCCGCCCCGGATGCGATCATCCACCTCCACACCGGCAGCCTCGCCGCGACCCTTGAGCCCGGCGGCACCCAGGTCCTGGAGGCGGCCCGCGCGATGTCGCAGGTCGGCACTGTCTCCTACGACCCCAACGCCCGTCCAGCGATCATGGAGTCCCCCGACAAGTCGCGCGGCCGCGTCGAGGAGCTCGTTGCGCTGGCCGATGTCGTCAAGGTCTCCGACGAAGACCTCGAATGGCTCTACGGCAAGGACACCCCCGTCGAGGAGGTCATGCGGCAGTGGCTGAAGCTCGGTCCGAGCCTGGTCGTGGTCACCCGCGGCCCGTGGGGCATCTACGTCAAGCTCGCATCTGAGCGCGACATGCTGGTGATCGACCCGCTCACCACCGACGTCGTCGACACCGTCGGCGCCGGCGACTCGTTCATGGGCGGCCTCATCTCGGGCCTGCTCGACGCCGACCTGCTCGGCGGCCGTGAGGCCAAGGTCCGACTCCGGTCCGCAGGCTGGAACGACATCATGCCGGCGCTGCACCGGGCGACGATCACGTCGGGCCTGACAGTCCAGCGCGCGGGTGCCTACGCACCGACCCATGAGGAGGTCGCTGCGGTCAAGGCCAAGGACCTGCGTCTGGCCTGACCCAGCGTCGACGGCGGGATCAGTCCTCATTCTCCTCGGACCGGACGATCTCGCCGTCGGCGTTCTTCCTTGCCCGCTTCTTGCGTCCCCGCTGGACGATGAGCGGGTCGGTGGACTTGATGACCGACGGGTCCCTGCCGTCGTAGTCGTGAATGTCGAGGAACAGGAACAGGGCGTGGAGGAACTCGTCGTGCAGCACCAGGTCATCCAGCGACGCCCGGCCCGCCTCAAGATCGGTCCGGCGCCGAGCAGCCAGCCACACTCGGAGCCCTCCATCATGGCGTCCGTCCGCTCGGATTCGTTTATCGTTGGCCAGCCTTTGGTAGCGCCTGGATAGCGGTGATGGCTCGTTGCAGGGACGGGCAGCTCTGAGCGGCGGCGGAAACGTCCCAGTAGCGGGATGCGAACTCGGTCAGGTGCTCCACGAACAGCGGGCCTGGGTGTGCTTGCCCATGCACAACCTCTTCCCGGATGTCGCGGCTGCGGCTGCGCTGGCAGAGGTGAAGGAGCGTCTGCTTGGCGTGTGGTTTGGCTTCGGGATCGATGGGAACCGTGTCGGACGAGACCGCGAAATAGCGGCTGAATCCGAGCCTGTCTGCCAGCAGCCATGCCTCAGTCATGGTGTGCACGATCCTCAAGGCGAACAACGGGTTGTCTGGGATTCCTGCCAGCAGTCTTTGGCGCAGGCTCACGGGGCACTGGTTGTCCGAATCCCGGAACACCACCCAGGGCTGGTCACGGGCGGCCCTCGAATAGTTGGCCAGCTTTGGGTCAAGCTTGGTCTTTCCCCGGGTAACGGTCACATGGTGCACTTGCCTTCCAGCAAACTCCACCACTCGCCTCGCGGCTGCTTTGTCGGACTCGCCCTCCACCACGACGTGCATGGCTACCGCCTCGCGGCCTTGATGAGGCCGGTCAGGTCGCCTGGGTTGATCAGCTCCGCCACCACTTCGGACAGGGGAAGGTCGGCGCTGATCTGAGCTTCTACCTCGGCGATCTCGGAGAGCTGGTTGGCGACCGTGGCGTCGCTGGTCACCTGCAGTACCAGAACTTCCCCTGGGCGAATGCCTTCGTCGTCGAGCAGCTCCGGGGAGTGGGTCGAGAGGATCACCTGCATGCTGGTCCCGCGCTGGGCCATCGCCAGAAGCGAGGCCAGCTTCTGCACGACAGCCGCGTTGAGCGAGAGTTCCGGCTCTTCCAGGAGCAGCACTCCGCCGTTGGCAGGAGAGCTGATGATGGTCCACAGGAGTCCGATCAGGCGCAAGGTACCGTCAGAGAAGTCGGTTTCGTTCTGCTCCGACGGGCTCTTGCGCCAGTTGCGGTATCCGGCAATCAGGTGTGGCTGTCCCGCCTTGTCCACCTCCAGCCGCAGCGTTTCGAATCCTGGAACCGCCGACTGCAGGGCCCGCTCGATGCGCCGGAACCACGCCTGCCTGGTGCGGGCCGGCGTCGCGTTCATGTCTGCGATCATGGAACTGCCGAATGCCCGAGGGCTCGCCCCGCCCGCTTGAGGATAACGGATCATCTGGGGCACCAGGTGGAAGTAGTTGGCCTTGGCGAAGTACTCGGCGATGGGCCGGAACTCCTGGTTGGCGGAGATCTGTTCCAGGTGCGTCTGGGTGAGCTGCTCTGGGTCCCGGGCATCGTTGGCGTCCGGGCGGGACAGCAACTCCCTGCCGTTGCGGGTGACGATCTCGCGAACGACGATGGGGCGGTTGTGGCCGCCCTTCTTCCCCTTGATCGCCAACTCATAGCGCCATTCATCTTCCCCGTCGCGCAGATCAACCATGATGGCGAGTTCGCCCTTGTGGTTGTTTCGGGCGAACAGGCAACGTGCCCTTGACAAGCCACCGCGCGCTTCAAGGGCCGCCGCCAAACCACCGCCTGGCCGGGAGATGTCGCCGAGGAAGCGGAAGAGGTCAAGCAGATTCGACTTACCCGCTGCGTTTGGTCCGACAATCAGCAGGCGATCCGCCACTGCGAAGTCAAGGTTCTTGAAATTGCGCCAGTTGTGTGCAGTGACATGGGTGATCTGCATGGTTCAGTCCTTCCAGTGCACATATCGTCTCATTGGCTGCTCCCGGGTCCTCACGGAACCTTTGCCTGAGAAGTAGTGACTGTGACACGCTACCTGAAGGGATTTGCTGTGCCACAGCAGCTCGACCAACCGCTCCATCATGTCGCCCTCCCGCTCGGACTCGTCGGTCCTTGGCCTTCCTCCTTTGGGGACGACGCCAAACCGAGTTTGCGGCGCCGGAGGGCCGACAGCTCAATGACCTCTGCTGCTGGAGCATCATGTGGTTCTGGGTCGAGCTGCATCCAGTAGCGCACCAGGTGGGCGGGCAGCCCGGTGTACCGGGCCAAAGCCATACCATTCAATTGGGTGACCCGGCTGAGTGCCTGCTTGAGCAGCAGCGGCCGTTCACTCGCCACTTCGACAGGCTCGATTTCGGGGTCTCGCCAGCCAAGCGAAGACAGCTGGATCCGCAGGCTCCTGGCCCGATCGGGAGAGATCACACCTAGGTCGCAGGCTCTGAAGATGATGGAACCGACGCTGAGGCCATAGTCGGCTTTGATGGGGAGGTAGCTCCGCAGGGTGGCGCCTTCCGTGATGCGTTTCCTGACCACCTTCTCCGGCAGCAGCAGCGTCCCAGCGAACCGGTGAGCCCTCTTTTCACGGTAGTCCTTGGTGCTGGTCATGGGGCTGGCGAGGTCGTTGTCCCAAATATGGTGGGCAGCCTCGTGCGCCAGGGTGAACCGGGCGACAGCTCCAGGGGCTGAGTTAACGATGGCCACCAGCGGCCGCTGGCTATGAGTGGTGGGCAGGCTGATACCGGTCACGGCATCGGCATCGCCGCCCTCAGGATCGAGCCCATTGATCACCGCGATTCCTTGGCGCTCAAGGATTCGGGTGACGTTGGGCACCGGGTCTTCCGGCCCGATGCCACCGGCGCGGCGCACTTCAGTGGCCACTTGCTCGACGTCGTCGAGAAGGTCGGGGTCCCGGGTGAATTCGAAAGGGCGGTAGTTGCTCTCGGTCGAGGCACGGGAAAACACCCGCGCCGCTTCGCGGACTAGGCGAACGGCCCGCTTCTGCTCAGCTACCCGGGCACGGGCTTTCTTGCGGAAGGTGGGGACGACGGCCTCGGTCAAAGGGTCGTGGTGGACAAAGAAGTCCAGCGGGACGTTGTAGCGCCTGGCGAGCGTAGCGGCTATGTCAGGACTCATGCGCTGGCTGCCGTTCTCAATCTTGGAGACCTGAGCTGGACTCATGCCGACCATTTCAGCCAGCCGGACGCGCGAGACCCCGAGCAGCTCACAGAGCGCCTTGATTCGCCCCCCGACCAGTTGGTCCTGGGGAATCACGCCGTGTCCTCCTCGGCATCAGCTGGCAGATCGAATAGGAAGAGATCCTCCTCACCATCCGATCCGGAAAAAGCTAGGTCGCCCACATCGATGCGTCCGCCACGCGGAATAATCAGGTCAAGATCACACGGAGTCGACTTTCCGAACGCGCCTGGCACGAGAGTGTGTACGACACGAAGAATGTAGCCGGCGACACGATCAGTCGGCTCCACGTAGGCCCAGAGCAGCAGGAAGACCTGTCCCGTCAGTGTCTCGGCATCGGCTAATGTGCTCTGAGCGGAGACATCGGGCAGGGGTTGCTGGGTCCACACGTCGCGACGAGCTCGGCTGGCACCAGCATGCGGCACTCGATCCTGCTGGGTGTAAGGCGCCTTGAGCATCCTCAGCGACATCCCCGAGACCTCATCGACGAGGATCAGCTGACCCATCTTCCGCGGGTCACCGTCGATGCGCCACCCCTTCGGCAGGGACTCAACCCTGAGCGCCTCCCGAACATCCGCTCGGATCGTGAGCGGACGCAGATGGGGGTAGCGCTCATGCGCGAGGCCATAGGCCCGCTTCTCCGCCTGCAGGATCGCACTCGCCATGGCCTCGTCAAGCAGCGGGGCGATCACGCCCACCCTGTCGAGCACAAGTTCCGCAACTGGTCCCATACCACACTCCGATCTACTGGAGGAAATTTTTGCATACATTTGCAAGCGCGTCCAGAGGGCCTCCTCAGTTCGAGCGATGGTGTCCTTCACGCGCAGGGCGCCATCCATCAGCATCGGCAGCAGAGTGTCGCGGTGCTGGGCGAGGGTGCGGGACTCCCGCGCCAACGCTTGCGCCAGCCCAAGTTGCTTGTCAGCATGCCCCCAAAGCTCTCAAGAGCGCCAGTGTCTGTGGTCAACGGGAACCTCAAGCCAGCAAGATCATCCGTCTTCACTCGCTGACAGCCCGGTGTCCCACACACCGACTACCGCCGCCCCTACAGCACCTTCGAAACCACAACACAAGCCATCACAGGACTCGCCTTCGCCCATACCCTATGAGGCTTATTCACAGGTGGGGCGCCGGCCAGCGCAATCCTCTGGTGAGGGGGTTGTTGCCTAGGTCTCGAGGGTTGGCAGCTGGTTGATGCGCACCACGCGGCTCTCCCTCAATTCGTCCGGGTCTGGGCGGTCACGAATCGAGGCGGCACCTCGTCGGCCAACCACACCTTGTCGTTGCCCTTGTAGAAGGGGATACCGGCGGCGTGGGCCGCTGCGGCGTCGATGTGCAGGACGACCGGGCGCGACGCGTGCCGCGACCCCACCGAGCGCGCCATCCCGACATCCGTGGACAGGTGCACGAACTGCCGCGACATGGGCAGCAACCCCTCGCGCATCACGCGTTCCAGGTTGTCCGGGGAGGTGCCGTGGTAGAGCAGGTCGGGCGGGGTGGCGGGGGTTCGTTCGATGCGTTCGGGCAGGGAGTGCCCGTAGATCGCCCGGATCCGGCCGTCGCGGATCTCGTGTCGTTGTTTGCTGGCCACCGCCAGGGTCTCCTCGATGTCGGCGACGCCCACCGATTCCCAGCCCGGCCTGCTCCGCAGCGCCGCGACGACCTCCCCGAGACCCACCCAACCCTCGGGGTCGAGTTCCAGCCCGTAGCGACCGGGGTCGTGTCGCAGGGCGTGGGAGAGCACGCGGCTGAGTTCGGTGAATGGTCTTTTCATCAATGACTCCCGGGTGGTTCCTCGGCGACGACCCCGTCACCGCACAGGAAGCATGCCACACCGCCCCGGGGAGCGCGAGCCCACTTCAGGGCCGCTCCCGCGGCTCCGGGGAACCGGCCCTCCGGAATCCCAGCGACCCGTAGAGGCGGTGGGCCGCATCCGAGGTCCCCTCCCCCACCCGCAGGGACAGCTGGGCATCGCCCGCTTTCCGGCAGGCGAGCATCGCGCCGGTCATCAGGGCCCGCCCGATTCCCCGGCTGCGGAATTGCGGATCGACGAACAGATCGATGATGAAAGGCCCCTCGAGTCCCTCGTCCCAGATGGAACGCTCCACCGTCAGCACGGCCCCTGCGGGCCGGCCACCGGCCTCGGCCACAAGGCTGGCCCCGGGACGGAGAACACCGTAGTCGCCCTCGAAGGTAGCGGCGATCTCCGAAAGGGCCTCGGCGTGATTCCCGGCCCCGATCCCCGGGGGATAGCTGATCAGGTAGAGCCGGGCCAGCGGTTCGAGATCATCGGGTCTGATGATCCGCGGCGACGGTTCGGGGAGGGCACGGGCCGGGAGGAGGGACAGATCAGCGGTGAGCAGGTCGGAGGGCATGACGAAATCCATTTCATGACGGGACTGCCGGGTGGGTTGGTGGACGGTGTCAGAAACGGACCACGCCCACGAGTCTAGGCCAGCAACGGAATCGGGACACCGTACCCTGGCCGCGCTACGGACATCATCCGGATCTGTGCGCTCCCGGGGATAAGGGCACGATCCGGCGCTCTACCGGAACAGCCGAGGCAGCAGGGTCTTGAAGAAGGATCCGCGAACGAGGGCCCTCCGCCGCGGCCATCCGGTGGCGACCCGGGACGCGCACAACCACCGTGCGCAGTGGCGCCGGATCAGCGTCGTTTTCTCTTCGCCGTGGGAGGATTTCCTCATGCATCCCGTCGACCCCCTGATCCTGGACGAATCACCCGAACGGGCCGGGGCCATCGCCGTCATCGATGCCCCGGGGCTCGTCACGGCCGCCCTGGAACGCAGCGGCGATGTGAGGGTTTGGTGCGACGACCTGCGTGACGCGCAGGCCGTGTCCGAGATCGATCCCGGCCTGCTCGTCTCCCATCCTGGTGAGCTGCGCGGGGTGGATCTGGTGTGGGGGCATCTGCCGAAGTCCCTGGCCGCTTTGGACGAGCACTGCGCCAGCGTCCAGGGCGCCCCGGATGTGATGTTCCTCAGTGGGGCGAGGGTCAAGCACATGAACCGCTCCATGAACCAGGTGCTGGCCCGCCACTTCACTGCCGTCAACGCCAGCCTCGGGCGTTCCAAGTGCCGCGTGCTGCGGGCCTGGGGACCGAACCAGCTCGAAACCGAATGGCCCAAGGCCCGCCGTCATCCGGACCTCGGTCTGGTCCTCGTCGCGCACGGCGCCACCTTCAACGGCAACCGGATCGACGACGGCACCCGACTCCTCCTGGATCACCTGGATCCCGGGGAAGGAACCGCGCTGGACCTGGGGTGCGGCAACGGGGTGATCGCCGCGGTCCTGGCCCGCCGGGGACTCGAGACAACCGCGATCGACGTCTCCTGGTCGGCGGTGGCTGCCACCCGCGCCACCGCTCAGGCCAATGATCTCGACATCGACGTCCGCTGGGCCGACGGCCTGTCCGGTTTCCCCGACCACAGCTTCGACGTGATCGCCACCAATCCCCCGTTCCACCGGGGGCACGCCAAGGAGTCGGCACCCACCCTGCGGATGTTCGACGAGGCCGCCCGGGTGCTGCGTCCCGGCGGGCAGCTCTGGTGCGTGTTCAACTCCCATCTGCCGTGGCGCAGAGAGCTCGCCACCCGGATTGGTCGGACCAGGGTCGTAGCCCAGGACCGGAACTATCAACTGACGTTTACAAACCTGTGACCTGCCCACAGGAAGCGCGCACACAACACACAGGTAACGCACAGATTCCCGGAGTTCTCTATTTCCTGTAGCCAACGAAGCGAACAGGAGAGCCTCATGACGAACCAGGAGAACAACCACCCGGCCCACAACACCCAGGAGGGTCTGCCCGGGAATCCCTTCCGGAACGCAGCCGGCTCCCAACAGCCCGCTTCGCAGCCCGGCCAGGCCAACCCCCAAACCGGTCAGGCGGCCTCCGGGCCCGAGCAGCCCGGCCAGGGCACCCCCACCTTCCAGCCCGCGGGAGCCCCCATGCCCCAAGGTCCTCAAGGACCCCAGGCCGTTCAAGGCCCTCACATGGTCCAGAACCCCCAGGCGGGCCAAGGACCTGCCCCCGCCACACCCCAACTCCCCTCCGGTGCGAACCAAGCGGCAGGGCCCTACTCCAACTCGGCCCCGGCACAGGCGCAGACCGCGACCGCGACGAAGAAACCCCGGAAGACCCGGAAGACCTTGGCGGCCTTCGTCGCCGTCGCCCTGCTGTCGGCCGGGGTGGGTGGGGGCAGCGCGATCGCCGCGAACCACTACCTGAACAGCAGCTCCAGCGGCTTTTCGACGGCCACCACCACCCAGGTGACGCAGGCCTCCGCGAACAGCCCCGACTGGACCGCGACGGCGGCCGCCATCAAGGACGCCGTGGTGGCGATCAGGGTCGAGGGCAGCAACAAACAAGGACAGGGTTCCGGTGTGATCATCGACGCCAAGGGCCACATCGTGACCAACAACCACGTGGTCTCCGGCGCGGGGCAGGGCGCCAAGCTCAGCGTCACCATCGGCGACAAGACCTACTCGGCCAAGGTCGTCGGCACCGATCCCTCCACCGACCTGGCCGTGCTGAAACTCGAGAACCCGCCGTCGAACCTGACGGTCGCGTCCTGGGGGGATTCCTCCAAGCTCAAGGTGGGGCAACCGGTGATGGCGGTCGGCAACCCGCTGGGGTTGTCCGACACGGTGACCACCGGCATCGTCTCCGCCCTGAACCGGCCCGTCACGACCCAAGCGGTCAACGACAACAACGTCGACGACACCAATTTCAACAGCCAACGGGACAGCGACGTGGTGGTCACCTCCGCAATTCAGACCAACGCCGCCATCAACCCCGGCAACTCCGGTGGTGCGCTGGTGGATTCGTCCGGTGCACTGGTGGGCATCACATCCTCCATCGCGTCGCTGGCCTCCAACGGTTCGTCCTCCGGCCAGTCCGGCAACATCGGCATCGGTTTCGCGATCCCGTCGGCCCAGGTCAAGTCCGTGGTGGAGCAGCTCATCGCCAACGGCACCGTCAAGCACCCGCAACTGGGCATCCGGGCCAGCAACGGCACCTCCGGCACCCAACTCGGCGCCCAGGTGGAGGAAATCACCCAGGGTTCTGCAGCCGCGCAGGCGGGGTTGCAGAAGGGTGATCTCATCACCGCGATCGACGGCACCCCCGTGGTCGGTTCCGAATCCCTCGTGGCGCAGGTGCGCAGCTACGAGGTGGGGAAGGAGGTGACTTTGAAGGTACTTCGAGGCAGCGAAACCCTTGAACTGAAAGTGACCCTTGGAACTGCGAACTGAGAGGTCTTCCGACAATCGCTGCCGAGCTGGCGCCGTGGTCTCCCGCCCCACTCCGGGAGGCCACGGCGCTGCCGCATGTTCCCACCCCACAAGAGTGCGGCCCGGGCACACCCTCGAAGCCAAGCACACCAACCCAACCGCGCTGAATCACGGAATGCCCCTGAAAACCAGTTAAGCCGGGCCGCGAGGAAGGAGCAGCCCGAGTCGAAACCCCTTTTGAAGCTGGTTGAGCCAGCTCGTGAGCGAAGCGAACGGCTGAGTCGAAACCACCACTGGCACCCAGCCGGTAAAACCCCACCCCGAACCCCTCGACCACGGCCACCATGGTTTCGACACGCCCCACTCGCTGACGCTCGCAGGCCGGCTCAACCACCTTCGGGAAAACCAAAGCTGGTTGAGCCAGCTCGTGAGCGAAGCGAACGGCTGAGTCGAAACCACCACT
>CAKZJI010000178.1 GCA_936941515.1 uncultured Propionibacteriaceae bacterium | reverse complement strand
TCATGATGTACCTCCTGATCGCGTGACCATTATCCCGGGTCTCCCGCTCCCGGGGCTAGAGGCCATGTGGACGTCACCTGGCTGGCACCTCCCCTGAGGGGGCGTTGAACTGCGACTGGTAGAGGTCGTGGTAGCGGCCCCTGGCGGCCAGGAGATCGCAGTGTGTGCCCTGCTCGACGATGGCTCCGTTCTCCATCACCAGGATCAGGTCGGCGTCTCGGATGGTGGACAGTCGGTGGGCGATCACGAATGACGTGCGGCCGCTCCGCAGCGCTGCCATCGCCTTCTGCAGCAGCAGTTCGGTGCGGGTGTCCACCGACGAGGTGGCCTCGTCGAGGATCAGCAGCTCCGGCTCCGACAGGAAAGCCCGGGCGATGGTGATCAGCTGCTTCTCGCCCGCGGAGACGTTGTTGCCCTCCTCGTCGATGACGGTGTCGTAGCCGTCGGGCAGGGAGTGGACGAAACGATCCACGAACGCCGCCTTCGCCGCGGCCAGGATCTCCTCCTCAGTGGCGCCCTCCTTGCCGTAGGCGATGTTGTCGCGGATGGTGCCGCCGAACAGCCACGTGTCCTGCAACACCATGCCCAGGTTGTCGCGCAGTGTCTGGCGGTCCACCGTCGAGATGTCCGTCCCGTCGAGGAGGATGCGGCCAGAGTTCAGGTCGTAGAAGCGCATCAGCAGGTTCACCAGCGTGGTCTTGCCTGCGCCGGTGGGTCCGACGATCGCGACGGTCTGGCCGGGCTTCGCCTCCAGGCTGAGGTGCTCGATCAGCGGCCGGTCAGGGCTGTAGGAGAAGGTGACGTCGTCGAAGATGACGTGCCCACCCTCAGCGGTCAGGCTGCGGCCTGGCTCCGGTGACATCTCGTCGGCATCGAGGAGCTCGAACACCCGCTCCGCGGATGCCACCCCCGACTGCAGCAGGTTCATCATGGACGCCAGCTGCGTCAGTGGCTGGGTGAACTGCCGCGAGTACTGGATGAACGCCTGCACGTCGCCGATGTTCATCTGCCCCATCGCCACCTGCAGGCCGCCGAAGACCGCGACGATGACGTAGTTGAGGTTGCCGACCAGGAACATCACGGGCATCAGGATCCCGGACAGGAACTGCGCCCCGAACGACGACCTGAACAGCTCGTCGTTGCGGGCATGGAAGGTGGCCTCCACCTCGGCCTTGCGTCCGAACACCTTCACCAGGGAATGGCCGGTGTAGGCCTCCTCGATCTCCGAGTTCAGCTGGCCTGTGGACCGCCACATGTCCGAGAATCGCCTCTGGGAGCGTCGCATGATCAACGGGACGATGACCATCGACAGCGGGATCGAGATCAGGGTGACCAGAGCCAGCGGCCACGAGATCCACAGCATGATGGCCAGCACCCCGACCACTGTCAGCAGGGCGTTGAGCAGCTGCGGGATGGTCTGCATCAGCGTCTGGGAGATGTTGTCGATGTCGTTGGTGACGCGCGAGAGCAGCTCGCCGCGAGGCTGCTGGTCGAAATAGGACAGGGGAAGACGCTGCATCTTGGCCTCCACGTCGCTGCGCATCCGCCGCACAGCCTTCTGGGATGCGCCGATCAGCATCCAGTTTGCGACGTAGGTGGCGACGCTGGAGAAGACGTAGAGACCCAGCACCAGCAGCAGAATCGATCCGATGGCGCCGAAGTCGATGCCCTGACCGGGGACGAAGTCGACGCGCTGCAGCATGTCGACGAGGGTGCTGTTGTCCCCGCCGCTGCGGATGGTCTCGATGGCCTGCTCCCGGCTGATGCCGGCGGGCATGTTCCTGCCGATGATGCCAGCCAGCAGCAGGTCCGTCGCCGCCCCGAGGATTTTCGGGCCGACCGTGGACATCACGACCCCGACCACAGCCAGCAGCAGGGCCATCGTGACCGCAATCCGTTCCGGCCGCATGGTCGCGAACAGCCGCCGCAGCGACGGCAGGAAGGCTGCGGCAGTCTCGCCGCTGCCGCTGGGGCCGCCGGGACCGAAGCTGATCTTGTTCGGGCCATGCTCGGGGCGTTTGTTGGCGACGGTTTTCGTGGGCGTGGTGCTCATGCCTGGGCCTCCTCGGCGCTCAGCTGGCTGTCGACGATCTCCTGATAGGTGGGGTTGCCCGCCAGCAGCTCATCGTGAGTGCCGCGCCCGACGATATGACCGTGCTCCAGGACGAGGATCTCGTCGGCGCCCCGGATGGTGGCGACGCGCTGGGCGACGATCAGCGTGGCGCGGTTCGCCGTCGCCGGTGCCAGGGCGGTGCGCAGTCGCGCGTCGGTTGCGACGTCGAGTGCGGAGAAGGAGTCGTCGAAGATGTAGACGGCGGGTTCCTTCACCAGGGCCCGGGCGATCGACAGGCGCTGCCGCTGCCCGCCCGAGACGTTCGTCCCGCCCTGCGATATGCGGGCCTCCAAGCCCCCGTCGAGCTCGGAGACAAAGTCTGCGGCCTGCGCGATGCGCAGCGCCTCCCACATCTGCTCGTCGGTGGCGTCGGGACGGCCGTAGCGCAGGTTGGAGGCCACGGTGCCGGAGAACAGGTAGGGCTTCTGAGGCACCAGGCCGATCCGCGACCACAGGGCGTCGGGGTCGAGCTGACGCACGTTGACGCCGTCCACCAGGACCTCGCCGTCGGTCGCGTCGAACAGCCGTGGAATCAGGTTCACCAGTGTGGACTTCCCCGCGCCCGTCGAGCCGATGATCGCCGTCGTCGTGCCGGGGCGTAGCGTGAAGGACAGCCCCGCCAGGACGGGGGCGTCAGCCCCCGGATAGGTGAAGGCGACGTCGCGGAACTCGACGACGCCCGTCAGCTCCGCCGGGGTGACGGGGGTGGCGGGCGGTGCGACGGAGGGCTCGGTCTCCAGCACCTCCAGGATGCGGTCCGCTGACACGGCGGAGCGGGGGGCCAGGGTTAGCAGCATCGTCGACATCAGCACCGAGATCAGGATCTGGATCAGGTAGTTGAGGAAGGCGGTTAGCTGGCCTAGCTGGATGTCCCCGGAGTCGATGCGGAATGCGCCGAACCAGATCACCGCCACCGAGGCGACGTTCACCATGAACATGGCGAACGGGAACAGCAGCATCAGCAGCCGGGAGGCACGCAGCGTGACGCTGTAGACGTCGTCGTTGGCCTTCTCGAAGCGGCGTGACTCGTGACCTTCGCGGATGAAGGCGCGGATCACGCGAATGCCGGTGATCTGCTCGCGTAGGACGCGGTTGAGGTTGTCCAGGTTCGTCTGCATCCGCTGGAACAGGGGGGAGGCGAATACCACCAGCAGGCCGATGAAAACGCCCATGATCGCGACTCCAGCGGCGATGATCCAGGAGAGCCCGACATCCTCGCGCACCGCCATGATGAAGCCGCCGACCATCATGATGGGGGCGCTGATGATGATGGTCAGGGTGGTCTGGATGATCGTCTGCACCTGCAGGACGTCGTTGGTGGTGCGGGTCAGCAGGGACGAGGCCCCGAACTGGCGGACCTCACGGGTGGAGAATGACAGGGCGCGGTCGAACACGGCGGCGCGCAGGTCCCGGCCCAGGGCCATGGCGGCGCGGGCCCCGAACCAGGTGGCGCCGATCTGTGCCGCGGCCTGGATCAGCGAGAACAGCAGCATGATGCCGCCGCTGCGCCAGATGAGGGCGGTGTCGCCTTTGACGACGCCGTCGTCGATGATCTGCGCGTTCAGGTTCGGTAGGTACAGCGACATGACGGCCGCCACCACCTGCAGCGTGAGCGCGGCCAGCAGCTCCTTCCCGTATGGCTTCAGGTAGGCGACGATGAGTCGGTTGAGTCTGGTGATCAATGGGTTTCCTTCCGGCGGGCCCCGTCGAGGGCGAGGCGTGCCAGGGTGGCGGGGTTCAAGCTGGTATCGGGAGATCTGCCGTGCGCATACCCCATCGCCAGGGTGATGACGAGATGGGCGAAGTCCTTGACCGGGATCGTCAACTCGGCCTCGTGCGGGGCCAGGCGGTCACGCATCCAGTTCGCGATGTCACAGACCCGGGCCTCCCACAGCTCCATGATCCGGAACCGGATCTCGTCCTGGTCGCCGCCCCGGTGCGGTCGGGGGATGAAACGCCCGAAGGTGGTGACGTAGTCGGCGGCGGTGGACAGACACACCTCGGTGGTCTCGTCGACGGTCGTGGTGGCGGGGGCCGCAGCGAAGATGTCGGCGAGCCGCTCGGGGGAGAGGTGGTCGGCGATGGTGGCGGCGATCAGGTCGCGCCGGGTCGGGAACACCCTGAACAGGGTTCCCTCGGCCACCTTGGCGGCCTCCGCCACCTGCCGGGTGGTCACTTCTGGGCCATGCTCCAGGATCAACTGCCGGGTGGCCTCAATCAACGACGCCCGCCGCTGGTCAGGCGGCAGGGGCTTGGCTCGGGTCATCACGGGCTCTGAGTGTATGAGTGAGCGCTCACTCATTTCAAGTGGGGATGGTGGCGCTTGGGCTTTTGCTTCTTGTCCAGCTAAGGTGGAAAGGCCCCTGTCAGGGGATGACCCTCTCGTATGGGTAGGGCTGAATTTGTCCCCGCGCAAGTGGGGGTTGAAGCATTCTGCTGAAGCGGATGCGTCCCGCGGCGTTCGGCTCGGCGGTAGTGGTAGGTGGGGTGGATTTTCGTACTACACTGACTGTGGTACGAAACGTGCGAGGTGTCGTATGCGAGTCCGTGTGCATCCCAGAGTCACTGCAAAGCGTCCTGAGATTAGACCTGAGGACGTCAAGATGGCGGTCCAGGGGGCTTTGAGATCGCGTGCCAGGGATACCATCCGGTGCAGTGGGTTGGTGTTGGGATGGATACGGCAGGGCGCCTGCTGGAGTTCGTCGCTGTCGAGGAGCAACCGGACGAGTGGTTGGTGTTTCATGCGATGGCCGCGACCGGGAAGGTGCTTCGAGAGGTGGGACTAGGGAGGTCGTCGAGATGAACGAGTACACCGCCGTGAGCGGCGCCAAGTTTACGGATGAGGATATCGAGCGCTGGGCCGCTGAAACGGAATCCGAGCAGGGCTACCAGGGGGGGCACCTTGGGCCGGCCATACCTGGTCGGCCGGTGAGCGTGGGTTCTCAGGCCCGCCCCTTCACGCTGCGGCTCGACGCCGTCCGTCGGGCGAAGCTCGACGAGGTCGCCCGTGAGCGAAACATCACGCCCTCGCAACTGATGCGCGACCTCATTGACGCTCTCTGACGGGCTTGGTAGAGAAGGCCCCTTTGTGCGGCTTGCGTCCGCTGCGCGGAGTGAAGTTGCAGTCTCGTATGCCCCATGGCTGCTCGGCGCGAAGTGAGCGTCAGCGCATCCGATAGTTGCCGTTCCCCCTCTGGAGGGCCGTAGCCCCGGCCCCCAGACATACCTGGAGGCTCATTCATGCAGGTGGCAAAATCAGCGAAATCCCTTGTTAGAGCCCAGCCGCTAGCAGCTGTGAATAAGCCTCCCGTATTCGACTCTGCGCGTTATAGGCAACCCGGTGGTGGCTCCGTGCTTGCTCCCGCTATGATCTTTTCGACTCACCCGATGGAGGGGAAACACTATGGGACGTGTTGACAGGGCTGTGCATGAATCCAGACGTTCAGCGTTGGTATCACCTGAGTTTTTAGAGCCACGGCCGGAACTCACCGCTGTGGGATTGTCTGAGTTGGCTCGGTCCTTCTGGGCCAAGAGCAGCAAGCGAGATGAGAGCGGCAAACGAGATCCGTCCGACTGGCTGTCCGTCGCGCAGCATCTCATGGATGCTGCCGACGTCGCCGGACAACTGTTTGACCACTATCTGTCGGATCACCACCGTCGACTGATGGCGTCGGTATGGGACGGTGACCTGACGAAAGCTCGGAGGTCCTTGATCTTCCTGGCCGGTATTCACGACGTCGGCAAGGTCTCCGTCCAATTCTGTTGTCAGCATTCGCCCCTGGCGGATTTCGTGCGAGAACTGGGCTTGGACGTCCCAGAGAAGCGATTGGTGCCGCAGCGCGCTGAGCTACCCCATGGTTTCGCCAGTCAGTTTGCCTTCGAGGATGCGGTGGAAGCCGGGGGCGGCAACCGTTCGAGAGCGCAACAGTGGTCTGGGATCGTCGGAGTGCACCACGGCCGCTATCCCGATGCCGGGACGCTTCAGGTAGCCAGGAAAGCCTATCGGGCTGGGCCCGGGTCGGTCTACGACGATCCACGCTGGCACGAGGCCCGGCAGGAGATTATCCGCTGGATGGCACGACGTTCCGGGTTCCCCATTGAGAACGCTGCCGGAACAGGCCTACCCGAACTCCCGATCGCGGTAGCTGCCGCCTATGCCTCGACAGTAGTGATGGCGGACTGGCTTGCCTCCAACCAGGACTACTTTCCCCTCCAGCCACAGGCGGACAGAGACAATCCGCTCATGCCAGACGAGCAGCAGGCTCGTGTCCACGCGGGATGGGAGCGCGCAAACGTATCGGAAGCGATGGAGTTGTCCCGGCCACTGGATGTGGCTGGCCCGGATTTCTACCTGCATCGCTTCGGCTGGGACACGGATATGCAACCGACGACTGCGCAGCTCCGCGCTTTGGAGATCGCATTGTTGATGAGTCCTGACCTGATGATCGTCGAGGCGCCGCCTGGTTCCGGCAAGACG
>CAKZJI010000177.1 GCA_936941515.1 uncultured Propionibacteriaceae bacterium | reverse complement strand
GTTCGCCCCCCGAGTGGCATCCTCCCAGGCCCGCTCCAGTTCCCGCAGGATGATGCCGATCTGGTGGGGAACCGACCTCACCGACGTGGCGTCCTGGATGCGCGGGGCATACTCCCCCACGCGGCGTCGCCCCTCATCCGTCACCCATTGGCTGTCCCCGATGAGCCTGAGGATCAGCTCATTGGCCTGCATCTCCCAGGGCATGTGCCGCTCAGCGTGAATGCGGGGATCGAAGGCGTCCCTCTCGACACGCGACGCCTCGCAGAACAAGGCGAAGGCCCCGAGGAAGGTCTCCACCTGCCGGTAGACCTCCTCGACGGCGAACACCAGATGCGCCGTCAGCACGGCAGACCCGGAGATCAGGGCTATCGCCTCCCCGGTGGCCAGCCGGAACTCAGGCTTCCTTCCTCGGGCAGCCCAGGCCTGGGGAGCAGACCTCTCCTGGTCGTCATCGCATCTCACCCTCCCCGCAGCATCACCCGTCAGAGCCAGGCCGGCGGCAGCCATGGGCTGAAGATCACCAGTTCCCATTGAGCCAGTTCCCGGTATGACGGGGATGAGCCCGAGGTTGACTGCTTCATTCATCCGGTCCACCAACTCAGGGCGCGCCCCGGAGGTTCCCCGCGCCAAGCAGTTCGCCCTCACGAGCAACGCCAGCCGCGCCACCTGCCGAGGCAGCGTCTCCCCCAACCCCGTACTGTGAGACCGCAACACGTTTACCTGGAAGCGCACCTGCTCCTCCGGTTCCAACTGCCGGTCCTTGAATGGGCCCAGAGCCTGATTCCAGCCGTACACCCGCAAACCAGGATCTGCCTGCAGCTTCGCCAGCCCGGCCTCCCGCGCACGGGTCATCTGGCTGCGCGCCACAGGGTCGAGCGTGATGTCGAGGTGCTCAGCCCTCAAAGCATCCGCAAGGTCACGCCAGGTCAGGGAGGCGCCATTCAGGACAAGCGTCAATGTCTCCTCCCCTCTTCCCGCAGTCTCCGGCACCGGGTCATTCCTGTGCACGGACCACCCCATCCGAGGGCTCCTGTCGCCAGCCCCATATGCTTCCCACCGAGATTCTCATCCCCGCCCTCCACGGTCGGGCAGGTAGCGCAGGAACTCAATGCCCATGATGTCCTCACACTCCCCCAGGGCAACGCGATCCACCGCCGAGGAGGACAGCGGCAGCGCGGTGGCAGACACCTTGACTAGCGTCACCCCAAGCCCCTCAACGGCATCCTTCACCGCCAGCGGCAGACCGTTGTCCTGCCGGAGGATGAAAATGGTGTCCGGGTAGGTGGCCACGCGGCCACCCGGACCGTCAATGGCCATGTACTCGTTGAGGTAGGGGACGGTGTGGTCGCCGATCCTGAAGGTGCCGTGATCCCACCCTCCCCGAGTCACAAGCCCCACCTCATAGCTGAGCGGTCCTTCGTCGATGATCTCACCGCCGAGGAAGTCGACGACGCTCCCGATGACTTCCCTGCCCGCCTGGGGTCGACCTGCCCCGGCCTCCTCCATAACCCTGCCGAGGTCCAGGGCCAGGGAGATCACACCGAGCGCGGCATGCTCCCTGACCCAGCTCAGCTCCACAGGGTTTCGGGCTGAGGCGATGAAGCCGCCGGAGCGCACCGAGATGTCACGCAGCACGTCGTCGCAGGTGTCCACCCACCCGACGTTGATGCTGAGGAGATGTCCGTGCAGGGCACGGTTGCCACCGGAGACCACCTGGATGGTCTCATATCCCTCACGTGTGGTCAGCCCGAGGGAGCCGAGCTTTCCGGTGGGGTGGGCGCGCACATCGCCTGCGGCGTCGAGGACCCTCACCCCGAGGGCCGACGACTGTATCCAGCCGTTGAGGGTGGTGGAGTAGCCGTTCTGCCCGGTGATGACGGCGGCGATGGGGTGGGGGGACAGCTCGATCAGTTTCCGCAGCGCGTCGACGTAGTCGATGGGCCGGATCTCCCAGTCGGGGGCGGCCGGGGCGCCGATCGCGGCGACGGTGGCCACCCAGGAGTCCTCCGGCAGCTCGTCGACGCCGGCCAGCACGGGACGGTTGAGGGTGGTGGCCATCCGCCCCATCAGCTCACCGTGGTCCTGCCAGCCCCCGCCTCCGCAGGCGAAGACACCCCCGCCGAGAACGGCCCAGCGGGCGTCATCAGGGGTTAGTTCACGCATGTCAGGCTCCTTCGTGATCGTATGGGTGATTCCGGATCAAGCGCAGGGGTGCGCCATGGGCTCCAGGTTTTTGAGACTGTCCCACCTGATCGATGGCCTCCTCGTAGCCTGCGGTGGCGTGTCGGATGACCCCGAGCCCCGAGTCCAGGTCAAGTGCCTGGCGCAGTCTCGTGGCCGCCGCCTCGGTGCCGTCGGCCACAACTGTGACGCCTGCCGACTGCATCCACCCGGAGTAGCCACCCCCTCCGGAGTGAACGGCCACCAAATCCGCTCCGCCCGCAGACATCAGCATCGCATCGAGGATGGGCCAGTCGGTGACGCCGTCGGAGTCGTCGCGCATGCCCTCGGTGCCGATCCGGGGATGGGTCATGCCCGCCGAGTCCAGATGGTCGCGGCTGAAGGCGATCGGCGCGCTGATCCGTCCGTCGGCGACGGCCTCATTCACAGCGCAAGCCAGAGCTGAGCGTTCCCCGTATCCGAGCCAGCAGGACCGGGCAGGCAGGCCCTGGGCGGGGATGTGGCGGCGCGCCAGGCCGATCCACCGCGCGATCTCGGGGCGTTCGGGGAACATCGTCGCGGCCAGGTCGTCGACCACCGCGAGGTCGTTGTCGTCGCCAGAGAGGATCATCCACCGGAAGGGTCCGATACCGCGGCTGAACAGCGGCCGCAGGTAGCCCTCCATGAAACCGGGGATCTCCGCGAAAACCCGCTGCCTCTCGGCCTCGCCGAGGACGCGGGAGGCCTGCACCCTGAGGTTGTTGCCGTTCTCGAACACCACCGATCCAACTTCTCGCAGGGCGAGCATGGCCCGCACCTGGGCGGCCATGGCGGTGCGGGCGTCGCGTTCCACCCTGTCCGGGTCGGTTTCACGGGCCTCGGCCCACGTCTCGAGGGTGTAGCCGGATGGCAGGTAGCCGTAGCGGGCGTCGTGGGCGGCGGTCTGGTCGGTCACGATGTCCGGCCGTGCGCCGCTGGCCACCACGGCGGGGAACACGTCGGCGGCGTTGCCCAGCAGCCCGACGGCGACGGGGCGTCGTTCGGTGGTCGCCGTGGAGATCGTCGCGAGGGCACCGTCGAGGTCGTCGAGCACCAGGTCGATGCCGCCGGCGGCCCTGAGCTTCGCGAGTTTCGCGGGATCGGCCTCCACCACCAAGGTGGAGAGCTCCAGCATTCGCGCCGAGATCGGCTGGGAGGAACCCATGCCGCCCAGCCCCGCGGTGAGGACCCAGCGGTGCGGGGCGGCGTGCTCCCGGAAGTGCTTTTCCAGGGCGGCGCGCAGCAGCTCGTAGGTGCCTCCCAGCACGCCCTGCCTGCCGATGTACTGCCAGGCCGCGGCCGTCAGCCCGCCCCAGATCGTCTTGTGTTCCGCCAACCGAGCATAGAACCTCTCCTCCGTGGCCCAGTTCCCCACGGTGTTGTTCACCGCCGAGACCACCATCGGGGCCGCGGCGTGGCTGTTCAGCACCGCCACAGGCCTTCCGGTCTGGAGCACCAGAGTCTGGTCCTCCTCGAGGTGCTGCAGGGCATCGACGATACGCCGGTAGGCGTCCCAGTCCTTGACGGCCTTCCCGATGGATGCGTAGACCACCAGCTCCTCGGGTCTCTCCCCCACCTCGAGGACGTTCTCCAGTAGCCGGAGCAGCGCCTCGGCCCGCCAGTTCCGACAGCGCAGCTCGGTTCCCCTACGGGCCGTGACGGTCATTGCTGTTCCTTTCGTTCAGTGCGTGAGGGCCACGTCCACACCCCTCCTGAGACCGACGAGGGTCAGTGGGTTGATGTCGGAGTGGAGGGTGCAGTTGGGTGCCACGATCAGGCGGTCGCCCGCGGCGCGGCGCGCCTGGACGACGTGTGCGGCCGCCTCGCTGGGGGTCCAGTAGAGGCTGGTGAGCTCGTCGATCCCGACCATCGGCACCCAGCCGTAGCGGCTCGTGGCCTCGGGAATGGTCGGGGCCGATGACGTGTCGGACCAGCTCAGTACCTCGACAGGGTAGTCGGCGATCAGCTCCGGGTCGGCGTCCTCGCCGTGCAGGTGCGCGATCCGCACCAGCGACGGGGCGGCGGCCAACACCTGGATGTCGTAGGGGGCAACCCAGTCGCGGAACTGTTCGGGGGTCAGTCCGAAGCTGGTGGCGTCCCTGCTGGCCCCGTTGACTGCGACGAACAATGCATCGACGCCGAACCCGTCCAGCCCGGCCGCGTAGCGCGCCAGGGCGTCGGCGACCCGGGAGATGGTGCGGTGCGCGAGAGCCGGATCCGCCTTGAAGTACTCGATGACGCTGCCGCCCAGAGCCCTGACGAGAGCCTGGGTGGGTGAGAACACCGTCTCGACGACGGCGGCCTCGGGCGCGGCAGCGCGAATCAGTTCCAGCACCTCGTGTTGCCTGGCCTGGCTGTCGAGCAGCACCCCGGGATCGGCCAGGACGTCGTCGAGCTGCGCGGGGTCGGTGATCTCCTCGAGCCCCTCGGGCAGGTCGATGCGGTAGTCGTGCATGACCTTGATGAAGTCCCAGTCGTAGTCGCGGTAGAACCTCAGGTGGGCCTCGGCCACCTGCTGCGGGCTCCATGTCGCCGACCCGTAGTGAACCCAGGCCCCGACCGGGGGCCGATCGGTGGTTCCGCCCCGGGCTGCGGTCAGGAATCGGTCACGTTTGGTCGTCATCGTCGTCTCCGTTTCGTGTGGTGCGCCCCAGGTAGGCCTCCTGGACGCGCGGGTTGTCCAACAGTTCGCCTGCGGGTCCTTCGAGCACGAGGTTCCCGGTGGCCAGCACGTAGCCGTGGTGGGCGATGCTGAGGGCCAGCTCCGCCTGCTGTTCGACCATGAGCACGGCCAGCCCCAGGTCCGTGTTCAACGCGGCGATGGTTTCGAGTACCTCGTCCACGAGACGAGGCGACAGGCCCATGGTCGGTTCGTCCATGCAGATCAGCCGGGGGCGGCTCATGAGGGCCCGGGCGAAGGCGAGCATCTGCTGTTCCCCACCCGACATGGTCCCGGCCGCCTGGCGCCGCCGCTGCCCCAGACGGGGGAAACGGTCGTACTGGGCCGCCAGGTCGTCGCGGATTCCGGTTTTGTCGCGCCGCGTGTAGGCGCCCATCAGGAGGTTCTCCTCCACGGTCATGGGCGCGAAGATGCGGCGCGCCTCCGGTACCGAGGCGATGCCCGAGGCCACCCTGCGTGAGGTCGGCCAGGTGGTGATGTCCTTCCCGTCCAGCAGCACCCTGCCCGCATCGGGGCGCACGAGCCCCAGGATGGTTTTCATGGTGGTGGACTTGCCCGATGCGTTGCCGCCGAGCAGCGAGACGATCCGCCCCTTGGGGACCGCCAGGTTCACGCCGTTCAGGGCCCTGGCCTGCCCGTAACTGACCTCCACTGCCTGCAGTTCCAGAAGCGTCTCAGTCATCGTTTTCTCCTCCCGGGTCCTTCCGGGCCCGTTCCTCGCGGGCGCGGCGACGGGCGTCCTCAGGCCTGCCGAGGTAGGCCTCGATGACGGCCGGATCGTTCCTGACCTGTTCGGGTGGTCCCGAGGCGATCACGTGGCCGTCGTCCATCACCAGCACGTGGTCGGACAGCGTCATGACCAGGTCGAGTTTGTGTTCCACCAGCAGGATCGACTGCCCCGCAGCCTTCAGGCGGAGGAGCTGTTCCAGCATCTCGGCGGTCTCCGACTGGTTCATTCCCGCGGTCGGCTCATCGAGGACCAATAGAGTCGGCCGTCCCGCAAGGGAGCGGGCGATCTCGGTGCGCCGCCGGTTCGCGTAGCTGAGGGTGTATGCGAGGTCCTCGGTTCGGTTGCCGAGGCGTTCCGGGAACCTGTCGATCTCGGCCGCCACGCGCCGCTCGATTTCCTTTCGTTCCTTTCCGGTTCCGGGCAGGGGCAGCAGTGCCGCCAGCGCCTCTCCCAGCAGCGGCAACCAGCCCAGGAACCACCGCAGGACGGGGATCTCCGCCAGGCGTTTCAGGGGACGGTGGGCCCTCAACTCGCGGTGCAGTCCAACGGAGATGTTCTCCGCGACGGTCAGGTTCCCGAAGACGCGGCCGTTCTGGAAGGTCCGCAGCACCCCGGCCGTCGCGACCTGCTCGGGATGGCGGGCCGCCACCACGTGGCCGCGGATCGCTATTTTCCCGGAGTTTGGCCGCAGCACCCCCGTCACCAGGTTGAGGGTGGTGGTCTTGCCGGAGCCGTTGGGGCCGATGATCGCCACCGTCTGTCCCGGGGCCACCTCCAGGTCGACGCCGGCGACAGCGTGCACCCCCTCGAAGCGGCGGTGCAGACCGGTTGCCTTCAGCACGGGTGTGGTTGGTGTGGTCATCATGCTCTCCTCGTCCACAGGCCCTGGGGCAGGAAACGGATAATCGCGATCACGACGATCCCGTACAGCAGGATGCGCACGTCGGGGGCCAGGCGCAGCGCCTCGGGCAACCCGACCAGGAGGAGGGAACCGAGCACCGCCCCGAAGGGAGAGTTGATTCCGCCCAACACAACGATCGTCAGCACCAGCACGGACATCTGGACGGTGAACACCGTCGGATCGAGGTAGTTGTACTGGTGCGCCAGCAACGCCCCCGCCATCCCGGCGAAGAAGGCGGCCAGCGCGTAGGCGAGCGCCTTGTAGCCGCGGGTGCGCAACCCCAGGGAACGCGACGCGATCTCGTCGGAACCGACGGCCGCCAGGACATTGCCCAGGTGCGAGGAGCGGATCCTGAACACCACGACCAACGTGACCGCCAACACCACCAGGTCGAGCTGGTAGTGGTCCTCGGCAACCAGCAGCCGCAACCCGAGGATCTCCGGGGCGGGGATGCCGGAGAGCCCGTAGGCGCCCTTGGTGACCGCGTCCCAGCCGCGGATCACCGACAGCACGATGTAGCCGAGGGCCAGGGTCGCCATGGACACGTAGTGACCGTCGAGTCTCCAGATCGGCAGGGTCACCAGGGTGGCCAGCACCGCCGCGATCACCCCGGCCAGCAACAGGGCCACCAGGAAGGGCAGGTTCAGGCGCATCACCAGCAGCGCCGAGGCGTAGGCGCCGATGGCCACGGGCGCGGCCTGTCCCAGGGAGACCTGCCCGGTCGACCCGGCCAGCAGCGTCATGGGGACCGCGATGATGGCGTAGATCGCCACCTGGGTGCCGACGGAACTGAGCACCGGACCGCCCAGCAGCGGCACCGCCAGGCCCGCGACCAGGGCGAACAGCACCGGATAGAGCCATTCCGTCATCCGGCGATGAAGTTCGCCGCGTGCCTGTCCTGGCCAGCTTTGCACCCAGGGATCGTTCGGGTCGGGATCGAAGAGGTAACCGGTTTCGCGCTCGTGCAGAAAGTAGTCTATGCCTTCGCCAGCGCTGCCGAACTGCGCCAGATCCAGGCCCGCCGCCTCGCCGAGCAGCCGCCGCTGCGCCATTGGACGCGGATGATCCCGCGCCGGGGCGGGGAAGTCATGGCCGGCGGCTCCATCTACTGGGTGGTGGCCGGCTTCGTGCGCGTCCGGCAAAGGCTGGTCGGGCTGGAGGAAGGCCAGACCGCCGATGGCCGCGCCCTTGAGCCGGTCGCTGCCGCCGCGCTGCGCGTCGTCCTCGGTGAAGCCCTCGCGGAACCAGTTGTTCCGGTAGTTCGGCAGCCCGGTGTAGACCTCGAGGTGGGCGTGCGCCCGCGCCCGCCAGTCGTCCACGTCCTCGGAGAGCACCACGGCCTGCTCGACGGCCAGCACCTTGCCCTCGCCCAGCACCTCGGCCACCACCGGATCGGCGGTCTCCAGCCGATAGCTGTTGATGCCCTGCTCCAGCGCGGCGAACAGCAGCGACAGGTGCAGGATGGAAAAACGGAAGGTGCGGCGAGCCAGCGCATCGCTGTACTGGCGCCACAGGCGAAAGCCGTAGCCGATGAACATCAGCCCCAGCACCGTGGCCGAGAGCA
>CAKZJI010000176.1 GCA_936941515.1 uncultured Propionibacteriaceae bacterium | reverse complement strand
CACGGCGTCGACGACGACATCGACAGGTGCGGCGTGGGCGGCGGGGGCATGGAATGCCAGCCCGCTGGTCACCAGCACGGCGGCTGCCGTGACCAGGCCGAAACGAGACATAAGGTTTCCCTTTCTTGAAGATCGAGGAGAGCATCCCATATGAGTCATCCTCGGTGACAGCCCCTCTGCAGTCATGCGGTGCACTCCAGAGGATTCCGGAGCGAATTCACCTGTGGGTCCGGTGTTCACCCGGACCCACAGGGTCGTGTTCAGTTGTGTTGACGCCGTTGCCCAGATCAGCGGCCGGTCTTCGGCAGGCCAGGCCTCACCAGGATGCGGCTGGGAGTCGGGGACGCGGGGGTCTGCGACTCCGTGGGCGTGGGGTCCGCAACGGAGGGAGTCGGCTGCGGGGACGCAGAGTCCGTCGGAGACTGAGGCGGTGCTGGCGGCGCGCCCTGAGGCTCGGCTGCTTTGGCATAGGTGTTCACGAATTTCACCTCGGTGGCCTGACCCGCCACGATGGTGACGTCTTTCGAGGTCTCACCCGACCATGTGTAGCCGTCGCGTTCCTGCCCGGACTCGGTGATAGTGCATGTGGTTCCCTCACGGAACTGCTTGTGCACGACAACGGCCCCGCCTGCGGCTGAGACCTCCAGCGCCCCGGTCTGCCCGTCGGTGCATGTGAATTGGAAGGCGTAGGGCTTGTCTGCCACCACCTCTGCGTCATCGCCTGCCACGGACTTGGCCACCTTGAAGCCTCCGAAGCCGTCGCGGTACTGGATGGTGCCGCTGAACGACTCCATAAACCTCCTCGTCCCCTTGACCGTCTTGTCAAGACCGACGAAGGTGGCGGAGTTCTCGTAGGTCACGTCCTTGTCGATGGCGTTGCCGTCCGCGAAGGTGGTCTGCAGCCGGAAGTGGTATTCGCAGGCATCCTGCCATTTCCCGGTGCCCATGAGGGTGACGTTGTGATCCTGCCTGACATCCACGCCGAGAGCGAAGCCGTCCACGCTCTTTCCCGACGAGTCTGCGACGACACGTGCGACGTATCCCCTCGGGTCCTCTGGCTTCGGGCAGTACTCCATCAGGCTGGTCGCGCTCTTCTTGGGGCTGACGAACAGCACACCTGGAGTCAGGTTGTCGGAGATCATGACCGGCTTACCGATGGCATAGTTGGCATTAGCCCAAGAACCGGGCACATTGATGATCCAGGTGATGGCGGTCGAGCTCGAAGAGACGCCCTCGGAGTACTTCGCCGGCTCCTGCCTCGCCTGCCATGGGGCGACAGGCCGCTTAATGATCGGCTTCCCGTAGGGCAGCGGGACTGGAGCGACCTTGCCGCCCAGATCAATGTCGACGGACTTCGTCGCGGTGGTCTCGGCAACGTACAGGCTGGCCTTCAGGCTGCCTTTGACGTCGATCTTGCCCTTGATGGCTTCATTGAAGACGCAGGTGATCCGGGAGTTCCCCCCGGGGTTCGTCAGTGAGCATTCACCGGCGGTGACACCCTCGCTGGTGAGCAGCGGTTTGCTCACATCGATGTCACGCAGCCTCAGCGTCTTCGGCAGCCCCACCGTGAAGGAGTCGCCGGGCACGGGAGCAGCCGCGGTGGCGTCGTAGTTGACGCTGAACTCCAGATAGTCATGGGTCCAGACGTTGTCGCGCTTCAGAGGTTTCCCATCTGAGTAGGTGTGCGTGAAGGCTGCATTGGTGAAGACGATGTCGGTGTTCGCATCTGCCCTGGCGGGGAGGACGTCTCCGGCCATCAGTCCGCCGGCAGCCATCAGCAGCGCCGTCGCCGTTGCTGTGACACGTCTCATGGACGCATTTGAAAATAGTCTCATCAGCCCCTCCCCGGGTCTCTGGCCGGAGGCTGATCCTCAGCTCCCGGCCGCACATACATCGCACCGTGAAGATAGCCCCATCCCTTAACTTCAGGCCACTTGATTCTGACCATTGGTTAACTACGGAGTAGGACTTTCACATCTCGTCAGCCTTTCGGCCAGAAAGAACACTGGGCCCGAGGGAAAACCCTCGGGCCCAGTGGTCACCGAAATCTCGAACCCGGCGATCGGCGCTCTAGGTCAAGGCGGACAGAGCAGGCCCATCGGCTGCGCGGAGGCAGTGCGCATCGGCCGAGATTCCTGTGACGGAGACCGAGTTCGGTGCCAAGTTCCGGGGGTATGGAGCTCGGCGGTGGGGCAGATGAACTCAGGCCTCACGACTGGACGGACAGGCGGGCGACCAGCGTCGCCCAGAGGCTGGGCAACGGGACGGACGCCCCTGCTTCGGATGGCAACTCCCCTAGTCAGGCCACATTCATGCCCACAATGACCTGACGCTGCACCACAACCAACCACGGTGCCCCAAGGGGAGTTGCCCCCGATGCGCAGGAAAGCCCCACCGACATGGCACGACCGCACAGCAGCCGAGGACATCGGCTCATGCATGCGGTTCCATACCATTGGCAAACCTTCCCTGCGACAAGACCGGACTGGGTTTGTCGCCCCCCGGCCAACAGTTTGCTGGCCTTTGCGGCCAGCCATTCACCCAGGCATTCAGGTGAACTGAAGTGAACAGTACCATAAGTTAGGAATGAGACCTTAACTAACGGTCAGAAAGTTTGATCATTTTTCAGGATGCCACCGCATGCACCACCTCGGTCCGGCAGACGACGGGCTACGCCACACGGATTTCCTGAGAAAATCTAAGAGATTCTATGTTCACTTCCGGAAAGAGCTCTGGGCCCGGGAATTCCCGGGCCCAGAGCAGATCAGGAGGCGCTCATTCTCAGGAGCCGGTCCTCGGCAGGCGAGGCTTGACGGCCACCGGGGCTGGCGGGGCAGTTCGCCGTGGCGCGATAGATGGCTTTGCCGTCAACTCACCAGCAGGGGCAGCGGTCTGAGTCTGCGACGCTGCCGGCTGGGCGTCTGCGTTGGGAGCCGACGGGCTGACAGTCGCACGGGGAGCCGACGTGGGGTCAGCGGACTGCGTCGGCTCCAGCTTGGCAGACTGGGTCGGCTCCGGCTTCTTCTTGTAGTTGTTCTCGAAGACGACGCTGACGTCCCGCCCACCGGCGATGGTCACCGTCTGCGATTCCGGGGCGTTCAGGGTGTACCCCTCACGCTCGCCGGGGGTCTGCTCGGTGATGGCGCAGGTGACGCCGTCAACGAGTTTCCCGTCAACGGTCTTGGCCCCCTGCGCACTGGAGGTCGTCACAGTTCCGGCAGTCCCGTCGGAACAGGTGTAGTCAAACGCGAACTCCTGGGCTGCCAGCGCGTCTGCGTCATCACCCGTCACCTTCGTGGCGATAGAGAGGGTGCCAACGCCGGTGGCGGAGTTGGTGAGCATCACCGGCAGGGAGGCGCGGTCCGCCACCTTGAAGGTGGCGGTCAGCTGGTCTTTGCCGATGGCAACCCGGCTGTCCTTCGATGAGAACACAGGGGCGCCCCAGCGAACGAACGGCGTGGCCGGGTTGGCCGAGCTCACATCCTCGGACAGGGTCACGGTGGTCCCGGTGGGGAACGATCCCGGGAAGGAGGTGATGTGCCCGACGGTCACCTCAAGCTGCGCGGGGTTCGCCGGCGCATCCCAGCCCGGGTAGTCGGCAGCAGTCTTGCCTGCGGGAAGCTCATAGCGGACCTGCACGGTGAACTTCTGCCCAGCGGACGGCAGGGCGGAGCCCGTGGTGCTCTTGGTGACCTCGAATCCTCCGAAGCCCTGCCGGTAGGTCACCGTCGCCTTGAAGGACTCAAAGTAGACGCGCACCGCGTCGTCGGTATCTAGGTCGGCCTCCACGAAATGGGCCTGGTTGTGGTATTCGTGACCGGGGACGATGGTAGAGCCTCCGGAGAATTTGGTGTCGTAGTCAACCCGGTAGTCCCTGTCGAAGGAGAAGGGCCCAGTCAGCTTGAAGGTGACGGTCCCCCCTCCACTGAGGCCGCGACACCGAAGCCGCCCTCCTGGGTGGTGCCGTCGCCGGTGGCGACGACGCGGTCCTCAGCCTTGCCGGTGGTGGCATTCGGCCCCACCTCCACCAGTTTGACGCTGGCCTGCGCGGGCAGGTCCATGCCGGCCTGGATGGCGTCGGTGATGGTGATGGGCCCGCCATTCGGGTAGTGCCGCTTCAGCCAGGCACCTCCCATACCGATGCGCCAGTTCACCTCAGTGCTGGCGAGACCAACACCCTTGGAGCCCTTCGCCACGCGAGTGTCCGGCTTGAAGGCCTTCACCTCGGCGGCGACGATGTCTTCGCCCCAGGGGTGGGCTAAATCCACGGGATCACCGTTCAGCAGGAAGCTGCTGCTGGTCTTGTCGGTGGCATTCCTGGCAACGAGCTGGGTCCGGATGGTGCCGGCAACATCAGCCTTCCCGGCGATGGCATCGTTGAAGGAGCAGGTGATGAGCCGCTGTTCGATCTTGCATTCGCCAGCGGTCGCAGTCGTGCCGTCAGGGGAACGGTATTCCAGCGGCTTGGCCACGACGCGCTGGGAGTTCCCGTGGTCGCGGTTGTCGAAGGCATCCGGCAGCCCGATGGTGAAGGAGTCACCCGCCTTGGGACTCGCATCGGTGGCGTCGTATGCCACATCGAGGTAGAAGTAGTCGCCGGTGGTCAGCTGACGCCCTGGCGCAGGGATCTCCTCGCCGTTCTCGTTCACGTGGGTGAGCTTGGCAGACGTGAACTTGATGGCCTTGTTCTCTTCAGCATGGGACAACGGCTGTGACGCGACGAACAACGCCGAGGCGGTCAGCACCATCGTGGCGAAACCTGCCGCAACACGTCGCAGCAGTGATGGCTTACGGGTCATGGACAACTCTTCCTAACAACATCACCGAGGCCGCCAGCGCCCCTCGGACCAGCATTGTTGGCCGTTCGGCCGACAAACTGCCGGAAGGTTAGCACTCGTTGTTGACCGTTAGTTAATTCGAGTTGGGGATGAGGGAGGGCACTAGCTGATCAACAGCCATCGTCAAGCGCACGGCACGCCCCAGAGGCTCGGGAGAAAACGACGCGGCGGGCCGTAACTTGAGAATCTCACAGGAGAATCTCAATCATGAGGAATGCACACAAGGCCTTTGGGGCGAGTCCGTGGATTCGCCCCAAAGGCCTTGGATCAGTGTGCTGAGTGTCGCGTGTTGGAAGTTCGTCAGCGGGAGGTGGTTCCGGAGCGGATGCTATGCCGAGGCAACCGGACGAAACGGCAGTGGATGCGCCGTGAGCGAGGCGGTCGAGGCGAGGCGCCGCGTCCGGAACCGAAGAACATCCGACGACATTGCGACATGCGACGTCAGTGCCCCGTCTTCGGGAGCCCTGGCCTGATGGGACCACTAGGGGTCCTCCGTCCAGGAGCAGGCGACATCGTCACGTCCCCTGTGGGCCTCGGCGTCACTGTCGGTTTCACCGTTGGTGTTGGCGTCAATGTTGGCGTCGGCGTGGCCGTAGGCGTAGGTGTCGGCGTGGCCGTAGGCGTGGCCGTTGGCGTAGGAGTCGCCGTAGGTGTCGGCGTGGCCGTTGGCGTAGGAGTCGCCGTTGGCGTAGGAGTCGGCGTAGGCGTAGGCGTAGGCGTGGCATCCTTCACCTTGGTGTAGGTATTCCTCACCGTGACCGTCTGCACACCAGCATCCTCAATCACAACCTGACCACCAAAATCCACACCAAGCTCAAACCCCTCCCGCTCAGCAGGATCCTCACCAGTCACCCTACACACAGTCCCCGGAGCAAACCGCCCCACCTCCACCGAAGAAGCCGCAGCAACCCGCACCTTCCCCTCACGAGGAACCACATCACCACCAACAGACCACCCATCCGCATCACACGAATACGCAACCCCAAAAACATCATCCCCAACAGACCCATTCGCAACAACCTCCTTAGCAACAGCCAGGGTTCCTGCCTTGCGTGTGAACTTGTTGACGAATTCCAGGTTCGCCGTTGCACCGGCGGTGATGGTCACCTGCTGGGGCGCGGGAGCCTCAAGATGATGCCCCACATGCTGGGCGGGGTCCTCCTGGACGGTGCAGTTCACCCCGTCTCGGAAGGACGCTCCTGCGGGAACCGGACCCTCCGCCTCGGAGACTTTGAGGCTTCCCTCGCTCCCGTCCGTGCATTTGTAGATGAAGTCGAACTTGGTGTCCTGGAATGCGCTGGCATCATCCCCCTCGTTCACTTTACTGATGGTGAAGCTGCCGCCGGTGACCGCCGTGTTGCGCAGCGCGACCGGGAACGCAGCCTGGTTGACGATCGTGAAGCTGGCCTGCCGCTTGTCCGCGCTGATCGTCACCCGTGAGTCCTTGGAGGAGAAGGCGGGCTGATCCCAGACGATCTCCGGGATGACGGGGTTTGCGGTTGAGACGTCCTCGGTCAGGGTGACGACGGTGCCGACTGGGAAGGTCGGGATGAATGGCGTCGTCGAGCCGGAGGTCACGGTCAGCTTCGTCGGATTCTCTGTGGGAGCATCCCAGCCGGGGAAGTCTGCTGCGGTTTTGCCGTTAGGCAGGGTGTAGGCGACGGTGACGTCAAACTTCTGGTTCCGCGGAGGCATCACCTCGCCTGCCGTGGTCTTGGTCACCTCGAAGCCGCCGTATCCGGCACGGTAATTGACGATGGTCTTGAAGGACTCGAAGTAGCTGCGCACGCCATTGGCGGTCTGGCCAGGGGCCTCCACATAGGTGGCGGAGTTGTGGTATTCATGCCCGGGGACGATCGTTGTGTCCCCCGTGAATGGGGTGGCGAGTTCGACCCGGTAGTTCTTCTCAAAGGAGAACGGCCCTGTCAGCACGAAGGTGACCTCTTTGCCGTTGAAGGAGGGAACGACCTTGAAGCCGTCGATCTCACCGGTGCCATCGCCTTTCGCGACGATGCGGTCAGTCGGCTTTCCGGTGGCAGGATCACCATAGGTCTCAGCCAGCTGGATCGACTTGACGGTCGGGATCTCCATTCCAGCCTGAATCTCGTCTTTGATGGTGATGGGGCCGCCATTCGGGTAGTGCCGCTTCAGCCAGGCCCCACCGAAGTTGATTCGCCAGTTGATGTTCTTGGAGTTGACGCCAACGCCGGTGGAGCCCTTGGTCGTCTGATTGCTTGGAACGAAGGGCCTGATCGCGGGAGGAACTATGTCCTCGCCCCACGGGTGGGCGACGACGTAGTCCTTCCCGTTGATGACCACCGTGCTGCTGGTGGCGGCAGTGGCCTTCTGAGCAACAAGCTGAGCCCTGAGGCTCCCCGTCAGATCCTTTCTGCCGCGCGCCTGCTCGTTGAAGGTGCAGGTGATCTTGTGCACCTCGATCTTGCAGTCTCCCACCTGCACACCGCTCACAGTCAAAGGCTTGATGACAGTGCGCTGCGAGTTGCCCGCATCACGGTTGGTGAAGGTCTCCGGAATCTGGATCGTGAAACTCTGGCCAGGCTGCGGATCAGCGGCGCTGGCGTCAAAGGCGACATCCAGATAGAAATAGTCGCTGGTGAGCAGCTGCCTGCCGGGCGCGGGCACCGGAGTGCCGTCCTCCAGCACATGAGTGAGCGTGACCGGATCGAAGGTGATGAGCTTGTTCTCCTCGGCTCTGGCCACATCATCTCCGGCGAACAGCCAGCCAGAGAAGGCAACCGCCAGGGCGAGGAACACGGTAACAAGATCCCGAGACGCCGGACGCACGATAGACATAAAACCCCCAGTTCCGATTTCCTGGATCAGGATAGACGACAGGAAGCGAAAGAGTCCATACCAGGCGGAGCTGACCAAAGGTTAGACAACATTTGACAACACCTTTATGAAAACACCTTGAATTCTAGAGGGTTATTCATGGGGGGTATCAGAAACGGCGAAATCCCTTGTCAGAGTCCGGTTGCTAGCAGCTTGTGAATAAGTCTCGTGGATGTCTCTTGTATGTGCGCAGAGACTTGCACTTGGGGCCTTGAGAGGACGGTGAGGCCCCAAGCCCGGGCCCGGGAGTACTTGGGCC
Organism: uncultured Propionibacteriaceae bacterium; assembly: GCA_936941515.1. GTDB lineage: Bacteria > Actinomycetota > Actinomycetes > Propionibacteriales > Propionibacteriaceae > Arachnia. The sequence continues at coordinate 131 of CAKZJI010000176.1, read as the reverse complement.
AGGATGCTGTGGTGTGGCGCGAATCGCCGTCTGCGGCACAGGACACACACTACAGCGACGGCACCAAGACGCAGCACGGCGTTTCGTGCACAGGATGGCTGGCGAAGGCAGGGGTGGGGACGTTGGAAGGG
>CAKZJI010000175.1 GCA_936941515.1 uncultured Propionibacteriaceae bacterium | reverse complement strand
GTGTGCCAGATGCGAACGTCGCCCCACTCTCCAAGGAGAAGGTGTAGACGTTCCTCTCAGAGTTCGTGCTCCACGAACGGGCGAGCAAAGGCTTGATGTTGCCCTGCTCATCAATCCGCACGAGCGTCTCGTAGACGTTGTACAGGAGAACGAAAGGCGTTCCTGCTCCTGTCGTGGTTGCGGGATCCAGCCCCTGAGGCTCAGCGGTGGCGCCGACATTGAGCACAACTGGCTCATCATTGTCTGTACCCGGAGCGGTGCAGGCTGACAGCACGAGGCTCAGACCCAGCAGTATGCCAAGCATCGTCGTGAGGCGACGGGCAGGTCGGTTCAGATCCATGTCTTGCGTTTCTCCCGTTGTGGACGGCGATGAAAGAAATCTAGGCAATCCTACCTGCCGGCATCCAGCCCCGCGTCCAAAGTTATGGACCCATGACGGCATAGCCACGCCATTGGCTGCGGTTGGGACAGCCTACGAAGGTGATCAGAGCCGGGGATCTCACACTCTGAGCCTGCCGACAGAGCCATGATTTGGATCTCACAATGCGCCCCTGTATAGTTGGTCAGGCATCGCGGGGTGGAGCAGTTCGGTAGCTCGCCGGGCTCATAACCCGGAGGCCACAGGTTCAAATCCTGTCCCCGCTACTGAGAAGAGGTCCTGGTCAGCCGACCAGGGCCTCTTGTTGTTTTGTCAGCCCGCACCCCCATCCCATCCGGATAGCTGCGGGCCGCTCAGCGAAGAAGAGAAGGGTTCGGAGAGCGCAATGAGAATTTGGTCACTGCATCCCCGCTATCTAGATCGTCAGGGACTGCTGGCCTGTTGGCGTGAGACCCTGCTGGCGCAGGCAGTGCTGGCCGGCCGCACCCGCGGGTACACGAGACATCCACAGCTCGCCCGTTTCCGGGAGATCTCTGACCCCCTGCGGGCTCTCGGAAGATACCTGAGCCTTCTGGCAGATGAGGCCCAGGATCGGGGATACCGCTTCGACCGGACACGCATCGACCATGTTGGCGACGCGCCGACCCTCCACGTCACGTCGGGGCAGTTGGCTCTGGAACGAGAGCATCTGGCAGCAAAACTCTCGGCCCGTGATCCCGCACGCCTAGCGCAGCTTCCAGCCGTCGCGGAGCCCCATCCCCTGTTCTCCGTGATTCCCGGTGGGGTGGAGCCCTGGGAACGCCATTCACCAGCCACGCAGCAGAGCTGAAGGCCAAAAGGCCACCAGAACCCACGCGGAGGCGCCAGTCCGATGGGCCAGTTCATAGATTCCGTGGTAGGGGCCGCTTCCCGCCTCGACACGCCATACCTCCTGCTCAGCAAGCAGATCCCCCGATGACTCAGGCTGGACCCACCACTGAAGCGAGCAGCACCACTGCCCCTGAATCTCCCGGACGGTCAGCTGCCTCCCCCGCCAGACGAACCTCATGGGCCCATCCCCCACTCTCACATGAATCGGTTCATGACAGTGCTTCACAGCCACCCACCCATACTTATTCGAACTTGTCATCGATATTTATCGAGCATACACCCACCCTCACCTCTCAGCCTAGGGACACAGAAGCTGTGAATCCGCTGTGAAGCATCGCGGCAAAACCCCTAGTCAGAGGGCGTTTGCCCCGGAAGCA
>CAKZJI010000174.1 GCA_936941515.1 uncultured Propionibacteriaceae bacterium | reverse complement strand
CTGGGACTTCTTGCCGATCACGCCCACCACCACGCCGGCGCCCCAGTGCGCCAGCAGGCCGTTGAAGCGTTCCTGATAGCCCAGCAGGCGCGGCCCGCGCGCCAGCACCGCCGCGCCGCGCCAGCGCCCCAGGCTGAACATGGTGATGTCGCCGAGCGCACCCATGGCGGCCCCCAGCGCCATCACCAATGGCAGATCGAGCAAGCCGCGCCGCGCGGCCAGCCCGGCGGGCATCGGCGCGGCCGGCGAGCTCGTCGTTGTCGGCCTCGCCCAGCAGCGTGTCCGCGCCGATCGAGCCGACCATGTCGTCATTGCCCGCGGGCGGGACTATGGCGACGTAGCCCCGGTCAAGGGGGTGCTGCGGATGACCGGGGGCCAGACGAGCGAGCAGGCGGTCGACGTCCTGTATCGCGCCATCGCCGCCACCGGCCGCAAGCTGCTGCTGGTGGATGCCGCCGACACCGCGCCCGAGCCGCATGAGCTGACGCAGCTTGGCCGGGTCCTGCAGTCCGTTCGAGTCGACCAGCAGATCATTGCGGCCCGGAACTTTCTCCACCGGAGTTGCGGGTGGCGGCTGGGCCACACGTTCCCGCGCGATCTTCTTGAACTGCTCACCTATCAGACCCCACAGCCAGCGGCGGTCCCGACGGCTGGCGTGAGTGTCGAGGGCGGTCTGCCGCAGCACCGCAACCACGTCGTGACGTTCTTCAGGAACCTCCTCGGGGACCGCACTGGCCCCGAGTGGATTCCGGAACTGCTCCTCCAGCACTTCGGCGCGGGCCAACAGTTCCTGCTCACCTTCACCGCCGCCGTTGATGTGGACCTGCAGCACCTTCACGAGCATGGCCTGAGTGGTCCCAGCGGCATCGGCACCGTCGACATCCTCTGCGGAGACCTCCTCCGCGATGGCCGGGGCATCGGGTTCTGGAACCGGTGAGGTCTCCTTCTCCCCGCCCCCTGCAACAGAGCTAAGCAACTCCTCGGCGACAGGACTGGGGGCCTGAGCTTGGTCCGTCTCTCCCCCACACCGCGTGCTCCTCCATCCCGTCCGCAAGGAGTCAGGCTTCCGTGGAGTGAATCCGGATATCCGGACATCAGGACGGCCAGCCGCTGTCTTCCTCCACCCGGTCTCCTCCAAGTGGGTGCCCTCCGGCTTCAATTCCTCAATGCATTCCGCCACCCACCCGAGGGCCTGGACCTCGGACGTCCAGGAGGGACGGCCCTCAGCAGCCCACTCCATCCAGTCGTCTCTGGCTGCCAGCAGCGGCCGTATCGTCTCGGACAGGGGCTCCAGTGCCCGCGGCCCAAATGCTCCTCGCAGCACGGTGGCCCACACGATCAGCTGCCAGGAGGCCCAGGTGCCCTGATCGTCGGGGGCCAGGAGATGTGGGAGTTCAGGTGCGGCCTCGCTGCCTGCACCGAGGGCGGCTCGTGCGACGGCCAGGAACCGAGGCGCAACCTCGGGGTCACGGGAGTGGGCCACGGAGACGAGGTCCGGATCGATGGAGCCATCGGGTCGCAGCGCTGCCATAGCCGGGGGTAGCCAGTAGTCCTCCACGTCGGGGCGTTCAGGGGGCATCCCGCCCTCGAAGAGGGTTTGGAGATCCTCCAGGGCGAAACGCCGGGCCCGGGCGTGGTGGGGGAAAGCCGCGAGCTCCTTGCGGATGCCGTCGAGCTCCACGAAGGCGACGAAGGCATTCGTCAAAGCTGTCAGTCGGGCCTCAATGGAGCCCCGCATGCTGGACAGCTCGGAGCGAATGCGGTCGGTGTCACGTCGATGGCGTCGGCTGGCGGCTGCCAACGCCATAGCCTGATTCTCCAGCCCCTCGCGCAGCAGTCTGTCACGACCATATTCGCCTGCCCAAAACCATTGCGTATCATCCACCATACCGGCCATCATGCCTTAGCGGTGGCGCACTGGCGGGGCGGGCTGCCACTCATGGGATCGCTGCGACAGCTCACCCGAGGAGAATGCGCAGCTTTTGATGTGAGGCCAAACCTCACGATCATTCCTCGTGCAACTGGCGGACCTCAATCACTTTGGCCGCCAGCCAGTCGACGAGGTCGGCAATCGTCGCCTCGCTCTCCCCCGTCCAGCGTTTGGCAACGGCGTTCATCGGATAGATCAGGATGTCGCCGGGCTGACCCACAACGGCCACCTCTGTCCCATGCTCATCGGAGGCGACGACCCACTGCATGTCGAGTCTGGAGACGAGGAGGTTGCCGATGATGGCGCCGATGCTGTTGATGAGGGGGTTCGGGTCAGGACGGTCGTTGTCGGGAAGCGCGAGCCAGGCTTGCTTCTGCTTCGCGAAAAACTCTGAGAGGCCGTCAAGATCATCAGCGACCCCAAGCTCGCGAAACCACTGGATGAGGTCAGCGATCCACTTTTTTCAGCCTCATTCAAGGGTGTCAAGGTGGGCATCATCTTCTCCTCTCTTTCCCAAGGGATTCAGGTTGTGTTCCCGCGGCTCATAACGACGACATCGCCGCGAGGGGCACGGCAGGGGCTACGCGGGCGCTGCCGATGCCGCGATTCGCCTTGCCGAGACGAAACCTGACCCGCCCTTTGAGCACCGTTGCGGAGACGGCTTGCCCGTCCACCAGCGGTTCACCGGGAAAGAGCGTGAAGGTCCACGTCTCGTTGTAGTCGCTGTCCGGGACACATCCTGCTGGCGCCTGAAGCAGACGCGCGCCCCACAGCTGGCGAGTCATGGCGATGCGGGTGTCATAGCCGCCCACAGTGAAGTCATCGGCATGGGCGCCAGTGACATCGTGGCAGCTGCCCGCTGACATTCCGTATGCGCCGGTCACCGTCACGAAGGGCGTCCATGGCAGGGCCGGGTCGGCCAGGTCAACTCCGTCGCCGAGGGCCGGATCCAGGAAGTCCTCCCCGAGGTCCGGATGCTGGCTTGCCCGGATGCCAGCAGGAACCAGGGTCCTCGTGTCCAGGTGACGCGGGGAGGGAACCAGGACGATGCCGTAATCCACCTGGTCGGCGAACCGGAACGCGCTGAACTTCTCACGCAGCAGAGTCACCGCGCGGTGCGCTGCCTGCCACTGGGCATCAGTCAGCAGTTCGGCGAGGAACGTCAGCGGCGACGGCAACCCGGACGTCTCCACCAGCGCTTGAATGCGGGGGTTGCCCACCCACCCGGAAAGCCGAATGCGGGCGAGCTCCCTGTCACGGAAAGTCGAAGCCATGGTGTTCACCGTAGCGATCCCCAGCCCACAGCCGCTCTGCTTTCGCATCTCAGAAGCCCACGGGGCGCAGCCAAGCGCAGGAGGGTCTCCCGGAGGTCACCACCCTGATCCGAGTCTCTGAGGCTCTCCCCGATCACAGGGGTGAGGAGAATCTGCCGGGAACGTCTCTGGCCGCTCCTACACCAGGAACCGGAAGTAGGGGCTGGTGGAGTCCACCTCGTTGACCTCCATCCCGGATTCGGTGATGCGGTCCAGCAGGAAGCGGTAGTCCCCGGGATTGCCAAGTTCCACGCCGACCAGCGCGGGACCAACCTCCCGGCTGGAGCGCTTGACGTATTCGAAATAGGTGATGTCGTCCTCAGGGCCGAGCACCTCGTCGAGGAAGCGACGCAGTGCGCCCGGCTGCTGCGGGAAGTTGACCAGGAAATAGTGCTTGCGGCCCTCGTGCAGGAGGGAGCGCTCCACCACCTCGGCATAGCGCGCGACATCGTTGTTGCCACCCGAAACCATGCTGAGGATCCGGGAGCTGTGTGGGATGTGGATGCGCGTGCCAAGTTCACCGGTGGGGAGAGCAGATGCCGCCAGGGCACCGGCGGGCTCGGCGATGATGCCGTCGATCTGGTACATCGCCAGCATCTCGGAGCACACCTGCCCCTCGGGGACCCGCACCAGCTCGACCTCGGCCTCCTGGATCACTTTGAAGGTGAAATCACCCACCAGGCTGACGGCCGCGCCGTCGACGAACGTGTCGATGTTGTTCAGCCGGAATGGGCGGCCTGCTGACAGTGCCGCGGCCACGCAGGGAGCCCCCTCCGGCTCGACGCCAATGATCCGGACCTGCGGATGGTGGGTGCGCAGCCAGGCCGCCGCCCCGGACAGCAGGCCGCCACCCCCGACGGGCAGCACCACGACGTCGGGCACGAAGCCGAGTTGCTCGATGGCCTCGGCGATGGCGGTTCCCTGCCCTGCCGCGGTGCGGGGATCATTGAACGCGGGGATCAGGGTGCGGCCCTGCTCACGTGCGCAGTTCGCCGCGGCCTCGGACGCCTCGTCATATGTGGCGCCCTCCATCACCAGCTCCACGTGCCCACGCCCAAGGGCCTGGATGCGGTTTCGTTTCTGCCGGGGCGTGGTGGAGGGCACGTACACCACCGCGGAGATCCCCAGCGCGGCTGCACTGTAGGCGACGCCCTGACCGTGGTTTCCCGCGGAGGCACAGACCACACCCGCCCTCTGGTCCTCGGGAGACAGCTGAGAGATCAGGTTGTATGCGCCACGCAGCTTGTAGGAGCGGACAGGTTGCAGGTCTTCACGCTTCAGCCACACTTGGCTTCCGGTGGCATCCGTCAGACGCTGGTTCAGCTCCACCGGTGTCTCCCTGATGGTGCCGGCCAATCGCTCACGGGCGTCGGGGATCAGGGCGGCCACATCAGAGAGAGCAGTCATGGGTCCAATTGTGCTGGGCCGGGGCAAGATCCGCACCTCCACACATGGTGTGCCGCCTCATGTGCGTCCCAGTTTCAGGGAGTCAGTCATGCAGTCGCAGGCACCATTTTCGCCTCGGTGCTCATCGGAGCTTGACGGCTGCGTCCTCATTCTGTGGGGTTCTCCAACTCAGAGGCCGCCCCTTCACCAACCAGCTCCGGCGCCACTGGTCTGCGGGGGCTGGTCTCCACCGGATTCAGCGGCGGGATGTCTGCGGTGGTCACGTCGAGATCCCGGAACCGACGGGCAGAGACCAGCACACGGCTTTCCAGGGTGCCGACCGCTGAGTTGTAGTGCCTGACCGTTGTGTTGAGCGCCGAGCCCAGCTTGGCGAAATGATCACCCAGCTTTCCCAGGCGCTCATGAAGTGTCTGACCGAGCCTGGCCACCTCAGCCGCTGATTCCGCCAGCCGTGCCTGCCGCCATCCGTGGGAGATGGTCTGTAGCAGCGGGATCAGCAGACCCGGGCCTGCCAGGGTGATGTTGCGCCGGACGGCATATTCATGCAGGTCAGGCTGCTGCTCCAAGGCCAGTCGGTAGAATTCATCGCTGCCCAGGAACAGCACCACAAAGTCGGGGCTGCCCGCATCGAGGCTCCAGTATTCCTTGGCGGAAAGCTGGTCGATATGGGTTCGGACGTGGCGGGCGAAGCGCCTCAGCTGCTCATCGCGCTCCGCGTCACCATCAGCCTGATAGGCCTCGATCACGGCCTCCAGCGGCACCTTCGAGTCCACGAAGACCACCCGGCCATCGGCCAGTGACACCCGCATGTCAGGGCGCAGCTGTTGCCCCTCCGTCGTGGTGTAGGTGGCCTGGGTGTCGAAATGGCAGCGGTCCACCATGCCTGCGATCTCGACGATGCGGCGGAGGCTGGACTCACCCCATGCGCCACGGATCTGCGGTTTCCGCAACGCCGTCGCCAGCGAGTGGGCCTCTTTGCGGACGGCCTCTCCCGAGACCCTGACGCCCTCCACCTGCTGCCGCAGCTCCGCCGACAGCGTGGCACGCTGCCTCTCCACCTCTCCGAGGCGCTGGTGCAGCTGCCGGAGGGCCTCGTTGATGGGGGCGAGCCGGGTGTCGGCGGCCCGGTCGGCCTGCCGAGTCTGCCGTTCCAGGACGTCGGCGGAGAGCGCACGGAACTGGTTTGCCAGGGCCTCCCGTTCCGTGGCAGTGGTGTCCGCGCGTTCCAGGGCGAGGTCCAGCCGGGCTTGGGTGCGGGCCATCGTCGAGGCGACGCCGGCCCGCGCTATCAGATACCCGATGACCATGCCGAGCAGCAGCATGATCAAAGCCCACAGCAGCACGTTGATGTCCATGGGAACAGGGTGGCAGAGGGCGCTGACATTTTTTGTGGGCCCGGAGGGCGTCGTTGGTCGGCCACCGGCTGGTCATGGGCTCGCGGCGGCACGGCGCTGGGTCCGCTCGGTCGCTGCGCCCCGGAATGAGAATTGTCGGCGGCTGGGTGTTGAATGGTGGCGTGTTCGAGAACTCTGCTGCACACCTGGATGACCTGGCCACGTTCGTGACGGCCTCCCCGACGAGTTTCCATGCGGCCGATGCCGTCGCGCGGCGTCTGTCAGCCGCCGGATTCACAGCGGTTGACGAGACGGGGTCGTTCCCCAGCGGCGCGGGCCGCTTCTATGTTGCACGGGGCGGGGCCGTGATCGCCTGGCGGCAACCGGATCAGATCAGCGCCTCAACGGGGCTGCGGGTTGTGGGCGCCCACACCGACTCCCCGGCGCTCAAGGTCAAACCAGAGGTCCAGTTCACCTCCCGGGGCTGGGGGCAGATCGCCGTCGAGGTCTACGGCGGGTCTCTGCTCAACTCGTGGCTGGACCGCGAGCTCGGCGTCGCCGGACGGATCGTCACGCACGACGGGGCCCAGCATCTGGTGCGGCTGGACGCCGTCGCCCGGGTGCCACAGCTGGCAATCCACTTGGATCGCACGGTCAACGACGGCCTGACGCTGGACCGCCAGATCCATATGCAGCCCGTGTTCACCCTCGACGCCGAGGCGGGACTGTTGACAGCGTTGGCGGAGCAGGCCGGGGTGACAGCCGACGATGTTCTGGGTCACGACCTGTTCACCTATGATTCACAGCGCCCCGCGCGCTTCGGCTTGCGGGGTGAGTTCTTCGCCTCGGGTCGTCTGGACAACCTGTCCAGCACCCACGCGGGGCTGGTCGCATTCGAGGACCTGCCGACCAGTGACGACCTGGTGCTCTTGGCCGCCTTCGATCACGAGGAGATCGGCTCGGAGTCCTCCACTGGTGCGGCAGGCCCATTCCTGGCGGACGTGCTGGAGCGGATCACCGCTGTCGCCGGACTCGACCTGGATGCCCGCAAGGCGCTTTTCGCACGCGGGTCCTGCGTCTCCGCCGACGCCGGGCATCTGGTGCACCCCAACTATCCGGGGCATCATGATCCCCAGGCCAGTCTGCTGCCAAACCGCGGTCCCATCCTGAAGGTCAATGCGAATCAGCGATACGCCACCGATGCCGTCAGCGAGGCCATCTGGCTGCGCGCCTGTCAGATGGCGGGGGTGCCGTCGCAGGTCTTTGTGAGCAACAACACCATCCCCTGCGGCTCCACCATCGGACCCATCACCGCCACCCGCCTGGGGTTGACGACGGTGGACGTCGGCATAGGGCTACTGTCCATGCACTCGGTGCGCGAGCTCTGCGGAGCGGAGGATCCGAACATGCTGGCCCGCGCGCTGCGCGCCTACCTGCTGGGGTGAGGTCCCGCCCGCAGCGGCGACGAGGCAAGGGAGAAATAAGGAGCAGACCCGCCGTCATCCAGCCCAAGGAGAGTAAGGCTGGTGCGGCGGGCCTGCGAAGCGCTCGTGGCAACAGCGCTGATCGGTGGTCCTGAACACCTGTGACGAACAAGTCGGTCACTGAGGTAAGCCTAACCCTGATGATTTGAGAAACGCAAGGGGTTCGTAACTAAAAGTCCACTTCGTGGGATGAGGCCAGCAGGAGCAAGGTGCCGTAGACTCTTCGCCCGTGGCTCTCACCATCGGAATCGTCGGCCTCCCCAACGCCGGCAAGTCGACCTTGTTCAACGCGCTGACCCGCAACAACGTGCTGGCGGCCAACTACCCGTTCGCGACGATCGAACCGAACGTCGGCGTCGTTGGCGTTCCAGATGCCCGACTTCCGGTGCTGGCTGAGATCTACGGCTCCGCCCGCATCCTGCCCGCCACGGTGAGCTTCGTCGACATCGCCGGCATCGTGCGCGGAGCGTCCAAGGGTGAGGGCATGGGCAATGCCTTCCTCGCCAATATCCGCGAGGCCGACGCCATCTGTCAGGTGACTCGCGTCTTCGACGACGCCGACGTCTCGCATGTCGACGGACGGGTTGACCCCGCCGGGGACATCGACACCATCACCACGGAACTGGCCCTGGCCGATCTTCAAACCTTGGAGAAAGCGCTGCCCCGGGTTGAGAAGGAGGCGCGGATCAAGAAGGAGAGCCGCCCCAAGCTGGAGGCCATGCAGGCCGCTGTCGGCGTCCTCGAATCCGGGCGGCGCATCCACGGGTCGGGACTCGACCTGGATCTGCTGCGGGACCTGTTCCTGCTGACCGCCAAGCCCTTCCTGTATGTGTTCAACTGCGACCAGGACGAGCTGACCGACGAGGCGCTGAAAGACAGGATGCGGCAAATCGTCGCTCCTGCGGAGGCGATCTTCCTTGATGCAAAGTTCGAGTCCGAGCTGGTGGAGATGGACGAGGAGGAGGCGCGGGAGTTCCTGGCCGACGCGGGCGTCGAAGAACCGGGCCTGGACGTGTTGGCGCGTGTCGGCTACGCGACCCTCGGTCTGCAGAGCTATCTGACGGCGGGCCCAAAGGAGGCCCGCGCCTGGACCATTCCGCAGGGCGCAACAGCCCCCGAGGCAGCGGGCGTGATCCACACCGACTTCCAGAAAGGCTTCATCAAAGCCCAGGTGGTCAGCTTCGATGACCTGGTCGCAGCCGGCTCCGAGGCCGCAGCCAAGGCGGCGGGCAAACTCCGCCTGGAGGGCAAGGACTACGTGATGCAAGACGGCGACGTGGTGGAGTTCCGGTTCAATGTGTGAAACATCTGACGACAGCCGCAGGGTGCCTGGTCGGCAACGGCAGGCCCCAGCCGGCCAGTTCGCTGCCGTCAGAGGCACAATGGCTAGACTGCGACCAGCGACCTTCTCCCAAGCCTCTCAGGTAGATCCACCGTTGGAAGGGCTTTTTCCACGCAGCACCGACATGACAGATCTCCTGAAACCGTTTGCATTCGGATCGAGAGAAGTGGATGATGCATGAATCTACGCATTGCTAGATATGACCCATCAATGCGTCAGGCGGCGCTTGATCTTGCCCTGCGTGCATGGGAGTCGGTGTTCCCGCAGATGAGGGATTCTGTGCCAGGCTTCGTCTACGACGCCTTCTATCCGGATGGCTGGAGACAGCGGCAAATCCTGGACCTGGGGCGCGTGCTTGATGATGAGCCGGAATCTGTCGATGTAGCGTTCGCCGATGGGGTGACGGCGGGGTGGGTGTGTACCCGCGTCCATCCGGAGGACTCGATGGGCGAGATCTATGTTCTGGCCGTGGACCCTGTCTTTCAGCGTCGAGGAATCGGGCGGGCACTCATGAAGCATGGTGAGGGTCGCGCTCTGGAGGCGGGAATGGCCATGGTGATGGTGGAAACGGGGGGAGATCCCGGACACGGATCCGCGAGGGCCGCCTATGAGCAGAGTGGTTACCAGCGTTGGCCTGTTGCCCGCTATTTCAAAGACCTGCGGTGCCGATGAAACTCAAAGAGCTTTTTGCGTAAATTCTAACCAGTCTAGTCATCCAGGCGAGTGGTTCGCAAATAACTTTTTCTCTCTCTAAGTTATCTATGCAATAGAATCTTCATAGAGAAGTGTTTAACACCACGGTGATATCATGTGGTATCACCGGGATGGGAGGTGAACTATATGACAGATGTCCTCATTCGTGGTCTCAGCGAAATAGCCATTGAGCGCTTTGATGCCGAGGCGTGTTCCCTGGGCTGTCGCGCAACGAGTTCCTGCGACGCAGGCTTGAAGGGAACACTGTGACCCCTGCTGTTGACGTATCGGTGACTGCGGAGGATTGGGGTCGATCGGCAGCCGCATTCGAGGATCTTGCGGATCCTCATGTCATGGAGTCAGCATGGCAGTAAGGGGGTGGCTTGTCGATAAGTCGGCGTATGTACGGATGCAACTGGAGCAAGCCGCCGAGTTTAAGGAATGGGGCAGCCGCATCGGGCGTGGCCTAGTGCGGTTGGCAACGGTCACAAGGCTTAAATTGGGGTTTTCCGCGCGCTCTGGCCAGGCCGCCTGGAAGGCGTTCGCTATGCCGCCCCTATCGCTTATGCCGCTTGAATTCCTGACGCCCACAATGGAGGAGCGGGCACGGGAAGTGCAAATGCTGCTTGCCGATCGCGGACAGCATCGCGCACTGTCAATCCCTGATCTCCTCATTGCGGCTACGGCGGAGAGGGCAGGATTGACGGTGCTTGCAGTTGATAAGGATTTTGATCCTATCTCCGAGGCCACGAAACAGCCAGTGGAGCAGCTTGGGTTGTCATCACCCTAATTGAGCAATACTTTGGCCAGAATAGGAGGTTTAATCGCATTGCTAAATGGGATTTCAGGCTTCCGGTAGATGGAGATATATTTTGGTAATATGCAGTATTCGTAGCGCATGTGCTACAGTCGTATGTTATGAGTGATGCCGAGTCGCCGATCAAGAGTCTGTCGCAGCGCGAGTTGCGCAATGAGTCCGGCCGGGTGCTGCGTGCGGTGAGTGGGGGACAGTCTTTCATCTTGACCAATAGCGGGGTTCCTGTGGGACGGATTGTGCCGCTTGAGGAGCCTGCTCCCGCGCTGAGGATCGTTCGTCCAGCGCGGCGTCAGGGCGGATGGGCGGCTTTGGGGATTGCGCGGAAGACTGGCGTGCAGAACCTTACCGGGACTCTCGATGACCTGCGTGAGGATAGGCAGTGACCTCACAGCGGGTTGTCTATGTGGACACCTCGGCCCTCGGGGCGTTGCTGATCGAACAGCCCGAGAGCGACGCTGTGCTGAGGTGGCTTGACGGATCCTCGGACATGCTGGTCTCCAGCGATCTGCTTGAAACCGAACTGCGTCGCCTCGCCGTCAGGGAAGACATCGACCAGGCTGATGTGACTCGGATTCTCGACGGTGTCGCGCTAGCCGCCCTTGACCGGGCCGTCTACCGCAGCGCAGGTCTTTTGCCCATGCCTTATCTGCGGACTCTTGACGCATTGCACCTGGAGGCAGCCCTGCGACTTGATGCTGCTGCCATCCTTACCTACGACTGCAGGCTCAGCGACGCGGCCCGCTCCCTGGGACTCCAGGTGATCGCACCTGGAGTAACGCGTGAGTGATTCCCTCCCCCCGGTAGCGAAGTGGGTACTGTGGGTGAGGCTCTAGCTCAATGTCCGCTCCAGCAGCGAGAGGAAGCCGCGATGTCTGCTGAGATAAATGTGATCACATCAGGTCCGCGCCTAAGAGTGAACCTGCGCGATGACTTCGTCGTAGACACTGATCGTTCCCGGCTCGATCTCGTCCGGGTCCATAAGTGGTTGTCGACAGATGCCTTCTGGGCAATGGGGCGGTCCTTTGAGGTTGTGAAGCGGGCAGCTGATGCCTCCATCAACTTTGGCCTGTATGGCCCGGACGGTACGCAGGCCGGGTATGCACGTGTCGTCACCGATGGTGTGACATCGGGTTGGCTGTGCGATGTCTACCTCGTGCCGGAGATACGAGGCCGTGGGCTCGGCACCGCTCTGTCGAGGGTGATCGTCGATTTCATCCGGCCGCTGGGTCTTAGGCGTTTTATGCTTTCGACGAAAGATGCCCACGAGCTATATGCAAAGACGGGATTCATCCCGTTTCCTGAGCCGCAGAATC
>CAKZJI010000173.1 GCA_936941515.1 uncultured Propionibacteriaceae bacterium | reverse complement strand
CCGTCTGTCCCGGCTGGCCGAGGTTACGGCGGGCCGGGTTCCCATGGAGCTGACGAGCCGGGGGGATGAGGTGATTGCCCGAGCCGATCAGCGGCTCCGGCTCGGCCAGGAGACTGTGGTGGCGCTCGCGGGGGCGACGGGCTCCGGCAAGTCGTCGCTGACGAATGCCCTGGCGAGAGCTGCCATCGCCACCGTCGGAGTGCGACGCCCCACGACCTCGCAGACGCTGTCCATCAGCTTTGCCCCGGAGAACACAGCGCTGCTGGACTGGCTTCGGGTGCCGCGCCGCTACGAGGTCAAGCCACCGCAGGAGGGGCTTGAGCGGCTGGTTCTGCTGGATCTGCCCGACCATGACTCGACCGCCAAGCCCCATCGGGCCGAGGTGGATCGCCTGATTCCGGTGGTGGATCAGTTCGTGTGGGTGCTGGACCCGCAGAAATATGCGGATGTCGTCGTCCACCGCCAGTACCTGCAGCCGCTGGCCCCCCACCGCGACGTGATAGCCGTCGCCCTGAACCAGGCCGATCGGCTGCGACCGAACGAGGTGCGGGACTGCCTGGCGCATCTGGAGGAGCTTCTGCGCGTCGACGGACTGACTGGGGTTCCGATGTTCGCCGTCAGCGCAGCCACAGGTGAGGGCATCGACGAGCTCCGCCGCCACCTGGCGGGTGTCGTTGCCCGTAAAACCGCCGCACGAAAGCGTCTGCTCACCGACGTCGACCTGTTGGCAGCGGACTACGAGTCAGCCTGCTCGGGTCAGACCGGAGGCATCCCCGAGAAGGCCCTGCAGGAGGGGCTTGAGGCTGCCGCTGGGGTGCCGCAGGTAGTCTCAGCAGTCTCCACTGCCTTCAAACGCCGCGGGAGCCTGGTGACAGGATGGCCCATGGTCAGCTGGCTGGGAGGTCCCCTGCCCGGTGCGCCGCGTCGTCGACCACACCCAGAGCAGGGGAGCCCGCAGCCTACATCACCGCAGATCCGCAGCTCCGTGGCCCAGGCCCAGCTTGATCTCGCACTGCGTGCTCTGGCGGATGAGGCTGGGAAGGGACTCAGCCCGGGGTGGCGGCAGGCCATCGCTGAGGCATGCCGAAGGGACCGGGAACTGCTGCCGGGACTGCTGGAGGAGGCGGTTGCCACCGCTGATCTGGACACCCAGTGGGAGCCGCTGTGGTGGCGGCTGGTGCGGGTACTGCAATGGCTGCTGCTGACCTTCGTCGGGGTCGGGGCGCTGTGGCTGGCAGTCAACCTGATCCTCACCTATCTCGGCCTGCCACCGCTCCTCGGGCCGGGAATCGGACCTGGTGGGCACGTGGCGATACCCACCGTGCTGGTGCTGGGGGGAGTGGTTGCCGGGGTGGGGCTTTCCCTCGCCAGCAGCTTCCTCATCAGCGCCGGGGTGCGGGGCGCGCTCAGGCGAGCTCGCAAGGCCTTGAGCCGGGCCATCGCGGAGGTCGGGGAGGAACACATCCTGACGCCGCTGCGGGTTGAGCTGGATCGGCTGGAACAGGCACGCCAACTGGTGCGGGATCTGCGCCGATAGCTGGCATACTGGCCTGCGGTTCAGACTTGAAGGGATGCCGATGGCCGAGTTCATCTACACGATGCAGAAGGTCCGCAAGACAGCGGGCGAGAAGTTGATCCTCGACGACGTGACGCTGGCGTTCTTTCCCGGCGCCAAGATCGGTGTCGTGGGCCCGAACGGGGCGGGCAAGTCAACGCTGCTGAAGGTAATGGCGGGACTGGAGCAGCCGAACAATGGGGAGGCCAACCTCGCCAAGGGCGCCACCGTCGGCATCCTCCTCCAGGAACCTCCCCTGACCGAGGGCAAGACCGTGCAGGAGAACGTTGAGGAGGCCGTCGCCGACATCAAGGCGAAAATGAGGCGCTTCGACGAGATCGGCATGGAGATGGCCGAACCCGACGCCGACTTCGACAAGCTGATGGCTGAGATGGGCGATCTGCAGACCGAACTCGACGCCCACAACGCCTGGGACATCGACGCCCGTTTGGAGCAGGCCATGGACGCCCTCCAGTGCCCGCCGCCGGACACCGTCGTCGACGTGCTCTCCGGTGGTGAGCGGCGACGCGTCGCGCTGTGCAAGCTGCTGCTGCAGCAACCGGACCTTCTCCTGCTCGACGAGCCCACCAACCACCTCGACGCCGAGTCCGTGAACTGGCTTGAGGGGCACCTCAAGAGCTATCCGGGGGCGGTGTTGGCTGTCACCCACGACCGCTACTTCCTCGACAACGTTGCAGAGTGGATCTGCGAGGTCGACCGCGGCAAGCTGCACCCCTACGAGGGCAACTACTCCACCTACCTGGAGAAGAAGGCCGAGCGTCTCGAGGTCCAGGGCAAGAAGGACCAGAAGCTCCAACGCCGGCTCAAGGAAGAGCTCGCCTGGGTGCGGTCGGGCTCGAAGGCGCGCCAGACCAAGAACAAGGCCCGTCTCGGCCGTTATGAAGAGATGGCT
>CAKZJI010000172.1 GCA_936941515.1 uncultured Propionibacteriaceae bacterium | reverse complement strand
TGCCGCGCAGGTTGCCTCCCCAGGTGAGGGCAACGTGGGTGGGACGGGGGAGCCGGCACCCACGGAGCTGACTGTCGAAATCCCGAGCGACGGATTGTCTGGTCCCTCTCACTGGACCCACCTTGACCCGGAGCGTGGCAGAGGCCGCTGAGCCTCGGCAGCTTCGCCCCTTTCCGGCTGGTGTGAGCATGAATCGCCGTCTTGCGCTTTGATGTCGTCGCCAGGGTTCGGGTCCTGTGTCATGGGCGGCGTTTCGCGCGCACCACAGCCCGTACGGCCCCTGTTGGCTGCTGCGACTTCAGCAGCCGTGCTCCAGCACTCCCACTGCGCTCCTTCAGCACCTCGGCGCACGCTGCGGTGGATGGGGAAGCAGGTGCGACGGATCACTGCATGATGATGTGCGTCTGACGACATTCCCCCAAACGTGCGGGGACACAGGGTGGCTGCCTGGTTAACTTGCCCCCGGGAGGAGACATGAGGGTAGATCATCATCCTGCTGAGCGGGCGGCGATCGCCGAGCGTGCTGTGCTGTTGCGTTCAGTGCGACGACTGTGGGCCATGCCGGGAACTCGGATCGGGATTGTGCGGCACCCGGCCCGGGCCATTCACCGGTTGTCGCTGGTGTGGCTGTACTGGTGGCAGGCGCACCTGTTCGACTGTCTCGTCGATGCTCAACTCCGCGACCCCAGTCCTGAGAGAACCCGGCTGGCCCACATGATGGTGCGAGCCAATCTGATTCGCAACGGCCTGCGCCGCACCAACCGCTACTACGACGACATGGCCTGGTGGGGCCTCGCTCTGCAACGTGGACGGGAGCCGTTCGGCCTGTCTGCGAAGGAGACCCGGATTGTGCGCACCTGCCTGGCGGCAATCCGGCCGGAGGGTGTTGTGCCATGGCGCATCGGCGACGACTTCCTCAATGCTCCCGCCAATGGACCTGTCGCCATCATGCTGGCCCGTGCCGGCTATCGTGACGAGGCCGCCAGGATGACGGATTGGATGGCGGAGAATCTGATGCTGGACAGCGGACTGGTGGCTGATGGCCTGGTGGTCACATCCAGCGGGGAACGGCTCGACAAGACCGTCTACACCTACTGTCAGGGCGTGGTGATGGGGGCTGAGCTGGAGATCATGGGGCCCGAGTCCCCTCGTCGCATTGCCGGCCTCGTCGCCGCAACCTCCCGGCATCTGGCCGCCGATGGTGTGCTGACAGGGATGGGGGGTGGTGATGGTGGTTTGTTCGCAGGCATCCTTGCCCGCTACTTGACGTTGGTTGCGAATCGGCTTCATGGTGATGAGACCACCCGGCAACTGGCTGCAGGCATGGTTCGCGCCTCTGCCGATGCGGCCTGGCGGAACCGAGCCGAGGGGGCTGAGGGATACCCCATCTTCGGACCCGAATGGGGCATCCCCGCAAGCAGCTCAGGAAGGCCGGGGCAGCTTGAGAATGACCTTTCCGTGCAGCTCTCTGGCTGGATGGTCCTTGAGGCAGCCGCCGCGTTGAGTCCAGGTGGTGGTTGGGTGCCTGAAAGGCTCTGAATCCTCGCGGCGGAGCGCAGGGTGCGACATGAGGGGGTTGAGGGTGATGAATGGCCCTGCTGCCCCTATAGGATGCCCGTTAAGTAACGAAAGGGGAGAAGCAGTGTCGCACGGACTCGACGCCGCACGTCACAAGATGGTCAAGGCGGGGGTCAGTGCCCCCGCCATTGAGGTATTCAGCCACTATTACAGGCTTTTGGGGACCGGCGAGACCGGTCTGATCCGTGAGGACAGCATAGAACCGCTGCTGGATCCGCCACGGCTGGATGATGTCGTAGTCAGCGACGAGGCGGCGCGAGAGGCCATAGGTGCCACTGTGATTTTGCGCCTGAACGGCGGTTTGGGCACGTCGATGGGTCTTGACAAGGCCAAGAATCTGCTGGAGGTGCGCAACGGGTTGAACTTCCTGGACCTCATCGTCCGCCAGGTGCGTGCCGCCCGTCGTGACTGGGATGCTCGCCTGCCGCTGCTGTTCATGAACTCCTTCCGCACCGAGGAAGACACCCTGAGGTATCTGGCGCGTTACGAGGATCTTCCGGTTGAGGAT
>CAKZJI010000171.1 GCA_936941515.1 uncultured Propionibacteriaceae bacterium | reverse complement strand
CTTGTCTTAGCCCGGTTGTCAGCAGCTGTGAATAAGTCTCAAGGCGTTTTGCTGTTTCTGACACCCCCATGACTACGACGCGCAATGCGGCAGCCTTGGCCCTTCCAACGCCCCCACCTCTGCTTTCACCAGCTATCCTGTGCACGAAACGCCGTGCTGCGTCTGGGTGCCGTCGTTGTGGTGCGTTCGCTGCGCCGCGGACGGCGATTCATGCACCTGTGCGTGGGCTGAGGTTGAACAGGATCCGGGCAACCGGCCCCGGACCTTGTCTCGACAGGCGCCATGGTCCCTGTCTTGACGGGTGCCGTGGTCCCTCTCTGGGCGGGCTGCATGGCCTGCTTCATTTCACGCCTGCCCTGTGCACGAAACGCCGTACTACGTCTCGGTGCCGTCGCTGTGGTGCGTGCCCTGCGCCGCAGACGGCGATTCATGCACCTGTACGTGGCCTGAGGTTGAACACAATCCAGGCACCCCACCCCAGACCTGGTCTCGACGGGCGCCATGATCCGTGTCTCGACGGGTGCCAAGATCCCTCTCTGGGCGGGTCTCACGGCCCTTCTTCTCTGGGCGGGGTGCATGACCTGCTTCGTTTCATGCCTGCCCTGTGCACGAAACGCCGTACTGCGTCTTGGTGACGTCGCCGTGGTGCGTTCCCTGTGCCGCAGACGGCGATTCAAGCCACATCACAGCATCCCGGCCCAAACACACTCCCAGGCCCCGGACTTGGGGCCTCACCTCGGGCTTTGGGCTGGGCCTGGTGGCTCTCTGGAGCCCTGGGCCCCGGGTTTGGGGCCTCGCCGTCGCTTCAAGGCCCCATGCGTAACTCTCTGCGCACATGCTCAAGAGACATCCATGAGGCTTATTCACAAGCTGCTAGCAACCAGGCTCTGACGAGGGATTTCGTCGTTTCTGATAGCCCCTTGAATAAGCCTCCCAGGGTTGCTTCACGCCGGGAGGGGTGGGCTCTAACGATATGGCGTGGGCGCAACGCTCGCCCCATCCGATGCTAGGAGACGAACGACATGACAGAGTCATGGGGTCGTGGTAATGGCAGCTGGGTTGGGAAGGGGGCATGCAATGCTGCGCTGCAAGAAGAGTCGGGCTCATGTGGTGATGCTTGCCGCAGCAGGTGGCCTGGTTGGAGCTTCCCGAAGTGCGTAGCAGAGAGACGGTGGGGGAGAGGAGCCGTGTCTATGCTGTTGACGACAGCTCAGTGGCGGTTCGAGGTTTTAGGCAGAACCTCTCTTCTGAGGAAGGGACGCCGGGCGAGGCTCCTGCAAATGAGGGAGCCCCGCCCGGCGTCGTGTGTGGGTGTGCGGGAATTGTGCTTTCTGAGGTTATTCTTCGCTGGCTGCGGGGGCCTCGTCGATGGCCTTGGTGGGGATCGGAACGATGTAGCTCTCTGTCGCCCCGTCGCCGAAGTTGCTGGCGAAGATGATCCGGCTCAGGTCGCGAGAGACGCTGGCCTGGGGCTCCAGGAAGTAGGCGTCGTCTCCTGACAGGTTCGACCAGTTGCCGCGGATGTGCGCGATGTTGAGCTTGCGGCCACCAGGCTTGAGCTCCATCAGCCACACCTTCCGGTACTCCGGACGGAGCTCGGGGGCGGGGGTGGTGTTCCCGTAGTCGGCGAAATCAGCGTAGGTGGAGACCACGGCCCACCCCGGACGGTCAAAGGCCTGACCGCTGATGTGCAGGGCGTATCCCTCGCCGGAGGCCGGGTAGAGGGTATGCAGGTCGGTTGCCTCGCCGTTGTCCAGGTTGATGGCGGAGATGACCCCGCGGGCGTAGTCGGAGTAGACCAGGTAGTCCTCTTTGTTCGGGCCGAATGCCAGATCGGAGTGCTCTGAGGCTGGGGCCAACTCTCGTGACTCCTTGAAGTCAAGCGTGTAGGCGCGGGTACCGCCTTGACCGTCGAGCCAGGACGGGACAGCGTACTTGCCGCTGGGCGAGGTGCTGATGTGATCCGGGTAGGCACCGGGGACAGGGAAGTCCTTCGCATCCAGTGTGCCGACGATCTTCTTCTCCTGGAGATCCAGGGTCACCAGGCCATGGATGGCCTTCTCCTGCGTGGACTCGTTGTAGCTGGTGGCCATCAGCGCCAAGTAGCGTCCGTCAGCGCTCATCGTGCCCTCACCCTTGGTCCAGAAGGACGTTGCAGCAGCCCAGGGAGTCTGGCCGGTGAAGTCGAACACAACCTCCTGGGTTCCGGAGGCGATGTCGTACACATTCCACTGCATGCCGCCGTCGCGTCCCGTGAAGTACAGCTTGTTCGGGTCGGTGGGATGCCACAGCGGCTCGCAGTCGCCGCCGAGGGCATCAAGCTGTGAGATCTCGGTGAACTTCGTGCCGTCGTAGAGATGCCAGTGGCCGCTGGTGTCCTGGGCCAGATAGCGGGACTGGTCAGCGTTGAACGCCTGACGACGGGAGTACTCGTGCCGCATGCGGCCGGTCTGATCTGCATTGGTTGCGCGGTAGACCCGGGTGCCATAGGCCGGGTCAGTCTGGTAGGCGCCATGCTCTGGCTTGGCCACGTCATTGATGGGATCCGCCGACAGCGGTGTCAACTTGAAGTCAGCCGGGTACTCGGCGGTCAGGGCGTCGGCCGACGGCGCTGTCGTGGGTGTGGCCGTCGCGCTCGGGCTGGAGGTGGGGTTGGGGCTGGTTGCGTCCCCGTTAGCAGGGATGGTGCTGATGCCTGCCATGGCGACGACGGCGGCCACCGCCAGCACGCTGACTCGGAAAGATGTACGGAAGCTCACGCTGGCTCCTTCGGTTCGTCCCCCATGTTTGCCTCTGGAAGCGAGTCGGTGGTGTTGACCCGCATCGTCAGCCTAGCGGCCTCCGCCCAGGATATCTAGGCTTGTCAGAGCCCATTAAAAGGATTCAATCGGATCGACGGGGCAACGCCCGGCTGACAAGGGGTTCTGCCTCGGCGGCTGGCCAAAAGGCTGACACAGGAGTCATTCACGGATGTTGCATGGGGGTGGCCTCCAGCCCTGCGATAGCGTGAGTGAGTCTTGACAGAAAGGTGAGTCATGGGGTCCTGGTACTCGACGGTGGCGGAGGTGCGCTCCGTGCTGCGTGCTGAGCTGAAGCTTGCGATGAAGGCCAAGGAAACTGCCGCTGTGAAGGCTCTGCGCTCAGCGTTGGCCGCCATCGACAATGCTGAGGCCGTGACGGTGGCAGATGAGGGCCCCGCAGCTGTCGTTGGCGAACACATTGCCGGTGGGGGCGTCGGCCTCGGTGCGGGGGAGGGTGCCCGCCGTGAGCTGGCCGTGGCAGAGGTGCGGCAGCTGCTCCGTGACGAGATCGGTGAACGGTTGTCGGCAGCCGAACAGCACGAGGCCGTGGGGCGGAACACCACAGCCCAGCAGCTGCGGGCCGAGGCTGACGTGCTGCAGCGCTACCTGGGGTCCTGATGCTGAGCAGCAGGAAGCTGTTGACGAACCAGTGACGCGCCCGCTGCGTCGCCAGGCTCATCGCGAAAGAGGTGTGTTGGAGCTGGAGCCACGCGGAAAGCGGATTACGTTGGACCAAATCGGCCTCTTCGCGAAGGATGTGATGCTCGAACCTTCAAGGTCGCATCTGAGATCACGTGCAATCACGCTGGGGCCGACGGAAGATAAGGAAACTGAATGCCATCCTGGCCCAGGTCGTGGAGGAGGCCCCGGCTGCACTCAACGCCTTTGCTGACAGCGTGGGGGCGACAGTGGTGCGGCGTCCTATCGAGGACGTGATTGCCGAGGTCGAGGCACAGCAGGCTGCGGCGGAGGCGGCCGTGTTGGCAGCCCGTGAGGCGATGCGTGAGCAGAAGAAGCAGGAGTTTCGTGAGAAGTGGGAAGAGCGCATTGAGAACCTCCAGGCGAAGTTCCACCCGGACGACAAGTGAGGGTCTCCTGACCCGGTAGCCCTTGGCAGGGACTCTGAGGGCTGTCGGGAAGATGCGCAGTGGGGCGGCATGTCAGCTGACATGCCGCCCCACTGCTTTCGCGTGCCCTGATGATGACGTCTCCAAGGCGTCAGAGCACGCGTGAGGTGAGGCAGCCTGGAACGCTCGTGGCAGTAACGTCACACTTTGGTAAGGAATTGCCCCTAGCCCAGGTCATCGTGGCGAGGGAAAGCTCCCTGTCATGAGAAAGATCATTGCCTCACTCACCCTCACCGCTGCGGTCGTCCTCACCGGATGCTCCGCCACGTCCACGTCTCCAGGAGCTACTCCACCTGAGGCCCTGACGTCGTCTTCTCGTAGGTTTGCTGACGTACACGGCACTGGCTAACGCGGATAAGGTCAGTGAGGCGTGGAGCGTGATATCCCGGGGAGTCGCTAGTCCATTTCGAAGAGCTCGCCCCGGTGGGGGAACGGCAGCCTGCGGCCTTTCGGAACCAGGAAGGCGTGTTCGCGGCGGATCGTCAGCGGGTCGCAGTCACTGTCGGTGATGATCAGGATCGGACCGTCCTTGGGGAAGTCCGGGTCGCTCTCAATCCAGTTGACCCCGGGTTGCAGCACCGTGCCGCCGCGTCCCCTGACCTCGACACGACCAGCGATGTCCCCCGCGGGCAGCCAGCCCAGGTCGTAGGGTGCGGCGTCGCAGCAAATGACCCGCACTGCGGGCACCTCCTTGGCCTCGGCGTAGCTGGCGATGGCCCCGAGGGCCTTGGCCAGGATGCGGCGATCCATCGACCCCGACGTGTCGAGCACCACCCCGAAGGTGCGGCCGTCACGTTGCCTGGGGTCGGGGGCGATGTGCGGGCGGGGAATGTCGGGTGTGCTCGACTGGCGACGGCTGAGCCGCGCCCAGCTGCGCCTAGTCTCAATGGGTGGGAAATGATGGTCGAACCAGCGCGCCAGCTCCACCTCCCACGGGATCGGCGGCTGCAGGACTGCGTTGATCTCCTCCAACAGCCCTGCCGCTACCTCCAACCCCACCATCGAAGCGTTCATTAGGCGCCTACAGTGTGCACCTG
>CAKZJI010000170.1 GCA_936941515.1 uncultured Propionibacteriaceae bacterium | reverse complement strand
GAGATCATCGCGTCAACCAGCACAGAGGTGTCCTCGGCCGTATACCGTCCGGGCAGCACGACCTTGGCGGCCGAGTAGATGGCCGACTGCGGCAGTCCCCAGCCCTGGCCGTGGAACATCGGGGTGATGACCATGACGGTGTCGTCGTCGCCCATCTTCAACTGCGCTGCCTCGGCAAGAGTGTGGAGGTAGATCCCGCGATGGGAGTAGTACACGCCCTTGGGGCGGCCGGTGGTGCCGGTGGTGTAGCACGCGCTGTACGCCGAGGTTTCGTCGATCATCGGCCAGTCGAAGGTCGATTCCGCGGCCGTCAGCGCGTCTTCCCAGTGGACGACCCCGGGCAGGGTGGTGGAGATCTCCGAGAGTGGCTTGTCCGTCATGACCACCCAGGTCTTCACCCCGACGCCCTGCTCGACCAGCGCCTGACCTCGATCAGCGCCGACGTCCAGGACGCCCAGCGGCTGGGGGCGGACGACGCGGTGACCTCGACGGCGGTGCAGAACGCCCAGCGCGCGATCCAGGCAGGCACCCAGGCGAAGGACGGCGGCGACCCGCTCGCGGCCATCGCCGGGCTCGAGCGCGCCGAGCAGGACCTCGACGCGGCCCTCGAGCGGTACCGCGAAGAGGACGAGCACCGCCGCCGCGTCGCCGGCACCGTCCGCGACCAGCTCACCCGCGTCCAGGCCCGCGTCCGCAGCATCGACGACACCATCTCGATGAACCGCGGCGCCGTCGGCCCGATGGCCCGTACCCGCCTGTCCGAGGCCCAGCAGCTGCTCGACGAGGCGGCGCGCGTCATCGACACCGACCCGCAGACCGCGGGGGCGCTGCTCGCCCGGGCCGAGCCGCTCGCCGAGGAGGCCCTCCGGCGGGCGCAGGAGGACATCGACGACTACCACCGCGGAGGCGGGTACGGCGGAGGCTACGGCGGCTGGGGCGGCCGTGGCGGCATCGACGTCGGCTCCCTCATCCTCGGCGGCATCCTCATGGGTGGCGGCGGAGGCGGAGGTGGCTGGGGCGGCTCCGGCGGCGGCTGGGGCGGCGGCGGTGGCTCCTTCGGGGGCGACGGCGGCGGCTTCAGCGGCGGCGGGGCGTTCTGACCCGGGACGACCTCCGCGCCCCGCACCCGTTCACCTGACCAGCAGCAACGACGGACCACGCAGCATCCATCGAAAGGAACCAGACATGGCACAGAAGCAGTCCATCCTCGGCCGGATCAGCCAGCTGACCCGCGCCAACATCAACGCCCTCCTCGACCGCGCCGAGGACCCGGAGAAGATGCTCGACCAGCTCGTGCGCGACTACACCAACTCCATCGCCGACGCCGAGGAGGCCGTCGCCCAGACGATCGCCCAGGTGCGGATGGCCGAGGCGGACCTCAAGGAGGACCAGGACGCCGCTCAGGAGTGGGGCCGCAAGGCCGCCGCGGCCTCGGCGAAGGCCGAGCAGATGCGTGCCGCCGGGGACGCCGCGGGTGCGGACAAGTTCGACAACCTCGCCAAGGTCGCGCTCGGTCGTCAGATCCAGCACGAGAACGAGGCCCGCGACGCCGAGCCGATCATCGCCGGGCAGAACCAGACCGTCGAGCAGCTCAAGGACGGCCTGACGGCGATGAAGACCAAGCTCGAGGACCTCAAGTCCCGCCGTGCGTCGCTCGTCGCCCGCGCCCGGACGGTCGAGGCGCAGAACAAGGTCAACACGGCGATGGGCGCCATCGACGTCATGGACCCCACGAGCGACCTCTCCCGCTTCGAGGACCGGATCAAGAAGGAGGAGGCGCTCGTCCAGGGCCGCACCGAGGCCCGGGCGACCTCCCTCGAGGACCAGTTCGCCGAGCTCGACGGCACGGGCAACGACGCCGAGATCGAGGCGCGCCTCGCCGCGCTCAAGGGCCAGGGCGGCACCCCGGCCTGATCCCGGACCCGCGCGACGCGGCCCCGTCCCTGCATGCAGGGACGGGGCCGTTCGTCTGTCCCGAGCGGGTCCGGTCAGCGCGAGTGGAAGTCCTGCTGAGCGGCCTCGAGCCCGTCGCGCACGAGCGCCTCGACGGCGTCGGCGGCGTCCGAGACGAGGAAGGGCAGCTCCTTGCGCTCGGTCGCGGAGAAGTCCTTGAGGACGAAGTCGGCGGCCTCCATGCGCCCCGGCGGCCGACCGATGCCGACCCGGACCCGCAGGTAGTCCTTCGAGCCGAACGACGAGGTGATCGACCGGAGCCCGTTGTGGCCCCCCTCTCCGCCGCCCCGCTTGAGCCGGACCTGGCCGAAGGGGATGTCGAGCTCGTCGTGCACGACGATCAGGCGGTCGACGCCGGAGCCGAACCAGCCGACGAGCGCCTTCGTCGGCCCGCCGGAGAGGTTCATGAACTCGTTCGGGACGGCGAGCACCCCGGCCGCGGGCGGATGGCTGCGCCGACCGGCCACGGACACCGCGCGGGGGCCGATGCGGTGTGCCGGTGCGCTTGCGGTCCATCCGGTCGCGCAGGTTCTCCGCACGCGTCTTGCGGTAGGCCACCGGAGTGGGCAGCCGGAGCAGGCGCGACATCCGCGACGGGCGCCCGGTGGTGAGCGCGGCGACGGCCTTCTGGTTGAAGGTCTCGGTGCCGATACCTTTCAGGTTGTCGCGGTAGGCCAGCAGACCGGGGTTGCTGGGCATCAGGATGTAGTACGCCTGATCCAGGGCACGTCTGGCGACGTTGCTGTACAGTTCGTTGCGCCTGGCAGTGTCGGTGGTGTTGCGGGCCTCGTCGATCCAGGTGTCATCGGCGCCGTGGAAACGCTTCTGGATGTCGGCCTCACCCTCGGTCTCGGTCCAGCCGATGTTGAGTCCGTTGATCCGGATCCGGTCGAACCGGTGCGCGTGAGCGGCGTTCTTCGTGAGGCCGATCAGCCCGGCCTTCGCCGCCACGTACGGGGCCCGGTAGGGCTGCCCGCCGTGTGCCGACATCGAGATGATGTTCACGACGGTGCCGGAAGCGTGCCGAGACCGCATGTCCCGCACCGCGGCGGCCATGGTGAAGAAGGGCGCCCGGAGATTGATCGCGGCGTGCTCGTCGAAGAGCTCCGGCGTGGTCCCGGTCAGCGTGCCGCGGGAGGTGAGACCCGCCGCGTTGCACAGGCAGTCGACCCGGCCGAGGGCCTCGACGACGGCCTCGACGGAGCCCGTCGCCTGCGCCGGATCGGCGAGGATGTGACCGAAGAACTGGAATACGTTCCCGGACGCTTCATCGTGAACCGGATCGTGCGGCCGCGGCTGACCTGTTCGTGCTGCGAGCGGTTCGTCCAGGCCCCGCTGCCCTCCCGCCCCATCGAGCGCGGCCGCCCTGGTCCGGGCCTTCTGGCCCATGTGCTGGTGAGCAAGTATGCCGATCACCTGCCGCTCTACCGCCAGAGCCAGATCTTCGAGCGCGAAGGGCTGGACCTCGATCGCTCCACGCTGGCCGACTGGGTCGGCAAGACGACCGCGCTGCTGGAGCCGCTGGCCGATGCCATCGGCCGCCATGTCCTCTCGGCCGAGGCGATCTTCGCCGACGACACGCCCGTGCAGATGCTGACCCCGGGCACTGGAAAGACACAAACGGCGCGGCTCTGGACCTATGCCCGGGACGAACGGCCATGGGCCGGGGCGGCGCCCCCGGCCGCCTGGTATCGCTTCTCCGGCGACCGCAAGGGTCAGCACCCGAAGGACCACCTCGCCCGCTTCCACGGCTGGATGCATGCCGATGGTTATGCCGGGTTCGAGGTTCTCTATGGGTCCGGCGCAATCCACGAAGTCGCCTGCATGGCCCATGTCCGGCGCAAGTTCGTCGACATCCATCGCGCCCAGGCCTCCCCGATCGCCGAGGAAGCCATCCACCGGATCGCCCGGCTCTATACCGTCGAGAAGGAGGCGCGAGGTTTGCCGCCTGATCGGCGGGCCGAACTCCGCCAGGCTCAAGCGGCACCGGTCTTCGATGATCTCGAGGTGTGGCTGGCCATGCAGCTGACCCGCATCTCGGGCAAATCCTCGTTGGCTGCCGCGATCCGCTACGCCCTGACCCGCATGGAGCGCATGCGTCCCTACCTCGACCACGGCATTCTCGAGCTCGACAACAACACGGCCGAACGCGGCATGCGCGCCATTGCCCTCGGGCGGAAGAATTACCTCTTCGTCGGCTCCGAAGCTGGTGGAAAGGCCACCGCCATCGCTTACACCCTGATCGAGACGGCCAAACTGAACGGCGTCGACCCACAGGCCTGGCTGGCCGACACCCTCGCGCGCCTGCCCGATCACAAGATCACCAGGATCGACGAACTGCTGCCTTGGAGGTGGGCCAACTTATGAGCATTCTCCGACTCACCGCCGTTCTGGAAGACGTCACGCCCCGCGTCTCGCGGATCCTCATGGTGCCTTCGGATCTGCGCCTGGACCGTCTGCACCTTGTTCTTCAGGCCGCCATGGGCTGGGAGAACCAGCATCTCTACAGCTTTGAGGCAGGATCCCGCCGATGGAGCCTGCCCGATCCCCACCTCAGGCTTGATGCCCTGCCGGCCAACAAGGCCACCCTACAACAGGCTCTCGTGGCCGCAGGACACACTTCGCTCGTCTACACCTACGACTTCGGAGACGACTGGCGACATCATCTGACCGGGGAGCTGACGGACGGCCCCCTGCCGGGCCAGCTCTATCCACGGCTGGTCGAAGCTGAAGGCCGCTGCCCGCCCGAGGACGTGGGAGGACCTCCAGGTTACCAGCACTTCCTCGAGGCAATCGCCGATCCCGGACACCCGGACCACGCTGAACTGACTGAGTGGCACAATGAGCCCTTCGACCCCTCAGTGCCAGACACCGACACGCATCAGCTCGAGCTGCTCAAGCTCGCCAAACGGTGGCAACCTCGGAAGAAGTAGGCGCCTACGCCGGACGCTTACAGAGAAGCTGCCGATCCGCGAGATCGCGCGTCGCACCGGGCTGTCGCGCAACACCATC
>CAKZJI010000169.1 GCA_936941515.1 uncultured Propionibacteriaceae bacterium | reverse complement strand
TGAAGGAGGCCAGCATCATGTCCGTCGGTGAACTCGCAGGACTGCTAGCAGCTATCGCACTGTGCGTCCTCGTCGCCTTGGCTGCCGTCCCACTGCTCAAGGCTGGGCGGGCCCTTGACGAGTTGAGGCTGACGGTCCGGGATCTCGGGCACAGCTCAGTGCCTGTCCTCGTGGAGCTGAAGAGTGCTGTGGAGAACACCAACGACGAGCTGGTGAAGCTTTCGGCCGTGACCGAGGATGTGGCGCGGGTCTCGGCGAACGCCACCGTGGTCAGCCAGCAGGCGGCGAACCTTTCGCAGCTGTTCGCCACCACCCTGGGGGGCCCACTGGTCCGGACCGCCGCCGTCGCCCACGGCATCAGGAGCGCCCTGAAAGGCCGCCAGAGGAAGGGACGCAGCAAGTGAGCCGCCTGTTTTGGATTCTCGTTGGTGCGGCGCTGGCTGTCGTGATTGCGCTGCGCGGCAAGCAGTGGCTGCACAGGTTCACCCCGCAGGGGATGGCGGAGAAAGTCGAGGAGACCGGGCAGCGCGCCGCCGCAGGCCTCGGTGAGTTCTACGCCACCTTCCGCGCAGCCATGCACGAGAGGGAAGCCGAACTCCGCGAGGAGCTCTCCCTCCCGAACAACTCCTGAAAGACCCGATAAGGAACATCACATGAGGACCTCCGAGATCCGGAGCCGGTTCATCGACTTCTTCGCGCGTCACGATCACACCGTGGTGCCGAGTGCCTCTCTGCTCTACCACGATCCGACGCTGCTGTTCGTCAACGCGGGCATGGTGCCCTTCAAACCCTTCTTCATGGGGGAGGAGCCCACTCCTTACCGCCGGGCTGTCTCCGTGCAGAAGTGCGTACGCACCCTGGACATCGACGAGGTCGGCAAGACGACGCGGCACGGCACCTTCTTCCAGATGACCGGAAACTTCTCCTTCGGGGACTACTTCAAGGAGGGGGCCATCAACTATGCCTGGGAGCTTGTGACCTCCGAGATCCACCATGGTGGCTTGGGCTTCCGTCCCGATCAGGTGTGGGTGACAGCTCTGCACGGTGATCAGGAGACCATCGACCTGTGGCAGAAGGCCGGCATTCCACGCCACCGGATCCAGGAACGCGGCCCGAAGGACAACTACTGGCACATGGGGGTGCCGGGACCGGGCGGGCCCTGCTCGGAGATCTATATTGACCGGGGACCCGAGTTCGGCCCCGACGGCGGTCCGGAAGCCGATGAGGACCGATTCCTGGAGATCTGGAACCTGGTGTTCCAGCAGGAGGAGATCACCAATGTGCTCGCCAAGGACTCATTCGATGTCGTGAAGCCCCTGGCAACCCAGAACATCGATACCGGGGGCGGGCTGGAACGCATGGCCTACCTGCTGCAGGGCGTGGCCAACATGTACGAGACCGACGAGGTCTATCCCGTGATCGCGAAGGCTGCTGAGCTCTCGGGCCGCCGATACGGGGCCGATCCTGCAGATGACATCCGCTTCCGCGTCGTGGCCGACCACATCCGGTCCTCGCTGATGTTGATGACTGACGGCGTCACCCCCGGGAATGAGGCCCGCGGCTACGTCCTGCGACGCCTGCTGCGACGCTCCATCCGCGCGATGCGGCTCCTCGGCGTCGACGCCCCCGTGCTCGGTGAACTGCTGCCGGTCTCCAGAGACCTGATGAGCCTGTCCTACCCCGAGATCACCGAGGCCTGGCCGCGGATCATCGATGTCAGTGAGCATGAGGAGGACTCCTTCCGGCGCACCCTGACCTCCGGAACCCAGATCTTCGACCTGGCGGTGACCCGCGCGAAGGAGGCGGGAGCCACGCAGCTTCCCGGTGACGAGGCCTTCCAGCTGCACGACACCTACGGCTTCCCCATCGACCTGACTCTTGAGATGGCTGCCGAGGCTGGACTGAGCGTGGATCGCGACCGGTTCACCGCACTGATGCGCGAGCAGCGGGAACGAGCCCGTGCGGATGCGAAGGCGAAGAAGGGCAGCCTCATGAGCCTGGACGCCTACAAGGCGGTCCGGGAGCTGAGGGAGACCCCATTCGTCGGCTATCACGACCTGGATCACGAGACCCAGGTCATTGGCATCATCGCCGACGGTCAGGTCGCGGAGTCTGCCTCTGACGGCCAGGTGGTGGAGCTGGTGCTCGCGGAGACGCCCTTCTACGCCGAGTCGGGAGGTCAGGACTGCGATACCGGCATGATCACCGGTGACGGATGGTCCGCTGAGGTTTTGGACGTGCAGCGTCCCGTGCCGGGGCTCGTGGTGCACCGCGTGCAGTTGCTTGGCGAGGTCGGCTCTGGCGCCAGCGCCCAGGCGCGTGTGGATGCTGTCGCTCGGCATGGCTCGTCGCAGGCCCACACCGCCACCCACATCGTCCACGCGGCCCTGCGGGAGCTGGTCGGCTCCACCGCCACGCAGGCTGGCTCATACAACAAGCCCGGCTATCTTCGTTTCGACTTCTCCTCGACGCATGGTCTGAGCGACTCACTCCGTCTGGAGGTGGAGCAGCGGGCGAACCAGGCGATCCGAGACTCCTTCGACGTGACCGCGACGGAGATGAAGCTTGAGGAGGCCAAGGCTCTTGGGGCGATGGCGATGTTCGGTGAGAAGTATCCTCCGGTCGTCCGCATGGTCGAGTTGGCGGGACCGTGGTCTCGTGAGCTCTGCGGTGGAACCCACGTTCCCAACACCTCCCAGATCGGGGTGTTGAACCTGCTTAGTGAGTCATCCATCGGTTCAGGGGTACGTCGCGTCGAGGCCCTCGTCGCGCAGGACGCCTTTGATCGCTTCGCTGCCGAGCGGGCACTCGTTTCAACCCTGACGGAGAGCCTGCGGGTCCAGCCTGACCAGCTTGCCGAGCGGGTGGAGAGGC
>CAKZJI010000168.1 GCA_936941515.1 uncultured Propionibacteriaceae bacterium | reverse complement strand
GCCGACGGTGGACGGGTACTGGTCACAGGGGCAGACTTCTATGCGGGTCCGGTGGAAGACGGTGGGAGACTTGCCTGGTCCCAGTGGATGCATCCCGACATGAGCTGGGACTCCTCCCAGGTGCTCATGTGCCCGTTGGAGAGCCCCAACCAGATCACGCTCGTGGCTGGTGGAGAAGATGTCAGCGCGCAGCATCCCATGTGGCTCCCCAACGGGGACCTGGCCTACTGCTCCGACGACTCTGGCTACTGGAACTGGGCCATCACAGGGGCTGGGCAGCGTCGCTGGTCCACCTCAGAGGACTGCTCCATACCGCTGTGGGTGCTGAACACTCCCCCAGCCTGCCTCACGACCGAGGGCACGGTGGCCACTGTCCAGATCGTTGAGGGCCGAGGCCGTCTGGCAATCTGGGATCCTCGCGACGGCTCGGTCACCCATCCCCTGCCAGGAACAGCGATGATCGACTCCATCGCGTCACGCGATGGGGACTTGTTCGTGATAGCCGAATGGGAAGATCGCTCCGCGACCCTCGTGCACCTGCGTCCGGACGGCACCCGCTCTGAGATCGTCCCGGCAAAGCCCATGTCTCAGATCAGCCAACCCGTAAGCCGTTGGGCTGAAGGCCCATCCGGGCCAGTGCAGTCCTGGTTCTTCCCCGTCCCCGGAGCCACCGCTCCGCCACCGCTGCTGGTGCTCAGCCACGGAGGACCGACCTCGGTTCACTACCCCAGCCTCGACAAGTCCATCCAGTTCTGGGTCTCCCGCGGTCTCGCAGTCCTCGACGTCAACTACTCCGGCTCCACAGGCTTCGGTCGCGCATACCGAGAACGTCTGAAGGGGCAGTGGGGAGTCCTCGACGTCGCCGATGTGGTGGCCGCAGCCCAGCAGGTGTGTGCCGATGGGCTCGCTGACCCTGGACGCGTCGCGATAGCGGGTGGCAGCGCCGGTGGCTACACCACGCTGCAGGCGCTGGTCACCAGCGACTTCTTCGCCGCAGGCATCAGCTCCTACGGCATCGGCGACCTGCGTTCCCTGGCCACCGACACGCACAAAGCTGAATCGCACTACACCTTCTCTCTGGTGGGGCCGTGGCCGGAAGCCGAGCAGCTGTACCTCGACCGCTCCCCCATCACCCAGCTGGATCACCTCAGCACACCGATGCTGATCCTCCAGGGGCTTGAGGACCGGGTGGTGCCCCCGAGCCAGGCCTACGACATGGCTGATGCCGTGCGACGGAGGGGACTCCCCCTGGCACTGATCACCTTCGAGGGCGAAGGGCATGGGTTCCGTTCGCTGAGCGCCCGCAGGAAGGCCCTCGAAAGCAAAGTCTCATTCCTTGAGCAGATCTTCGGCCTCCCCCGAAGCGATGACATTCCCTTGCTGGAGCTGGAGCCCCCCGGGCAGGTCACGGCCAGCGAGCCCCAAGAGAGATGACGCCAACGGCAGCGAGTATCGCAAAGATGATGGCCAGGCCTGCGTAATGGTCAGTAACCTCTATCGGAACCTTCTCATACCCGATGTCGCTGGAGATAGCCTGGTAGATCTCTCGGAGTTCACCGGCGGACTCGGCCGCGAACTTCTTGCCACCTGATCTCTCGGCGATCACATAGAGCTCATGGTGATCGACAGCCACGCGCTGGGA
>CAKZJI010000167.1 GCA_936941515.1 uncultured Propionibacteriaceae bacterium | reverse complement strand
TTGGTTCAGGGTCTGCTCGCGCTCGTCGTTGCCGCCGCCCAGGCCGGCGCCGCGGTGGCGGCCCACCGCGTCGATCTCGTCGATGAAGATGATGCAGGGCGCGTTCTTCTTGGCCTGCTCGAACATGTCGCGCACGCGGCTGGCGCCGACGCCGACGAACATCTCGACGAAGTCGGAGCCGGAGATGGAGAAGAACGGCACCCCGGCCTCACCGGCGACGGCACGCGCAAGGAGAGTCTTGCCAGTGCCGGGAGGCCCGTAGAGGAGCACGCCCTTGGGGATTTTCGCGCCCAGCTTCTGGAACTTCGCGGGCTCGGCGAGGAACTCCTTGATCTCCTGCAGCTCCTCGACGGCCTCATCGACCCCAGCGACATCGTTGAAGGTGGTTTTGGGCATGTCCTTGCTGGCGAGCTTCGCCTTCGACTTGCCGAAGCTGAGCGGTCCTCCGGAGCCCCCGCCCCCAACCATCCGCATCACGACGAAGAAACCGATCAGCAGCAGCAGGAAGGGCAGTCCCGTGTAGAGGATCGTGGAGAGCAGGTTGGGCGTCGGATGCCGGGTGACCCACTCGTCAAGGGTGCCTGCGGCGGAGCGCTGCTGGAGAATCTCAATAAAGGTGTCCACCTGGCGACCAACCCAGTTGGACTGAATGCGCTGCCCCCCCTCAGTGGTGATCTGGATGGTCTGCTCGCCGTCGGCGATGACGACCTGTTTGAGTTTCTCATCGCCCTGCAGAACGCTCATCACCTGGTTCATCGGGACGTCTTTGAAGCCGAACATCCCAGAGACCAACTGCATGGCCAGTGAGCCGAGGAGGATGACGAGGACGATCCACGTCAGCCACCCCATGGGGTTCTTCATGATTTTCTGCAACGGCGGATTTCCTAGATTCAGAAGGACATAGGCACTGGAAGGCTACCAGCGCCCGCCAAGAGGACAGAATGTCACTTCCCGGCGGCGTGCTTCATCCAGCTGACCTGAAGGACACGAACCCCCGCTCAACGCGGCTGGAAACCGGAGGGGCCATCCGGCGAGGAGCATGTCACGGGGATCACGGCTGCGACCAACGCACGGGAGCACCAGCCTGCGAACATTGGCCACCGGAGGAACGGCGATGTCACATTTCGGTTCCCGGTCACGTCTCGTGAGCATGAACACAATTGACGCAATCATCATCGGCGGCGGATACGGCGGAGTCATGGCCGCGAACAGGCTCGCCGCCAAGGGCCGCAGGGTCCATCTCGTCAACGACGGCCCCACATTCGTCAACAGGGTCCGGCTGCACCAGCACGCCGCCACCGGGTACGGGGTGACGCGCCCGCTCGGCGAGATGCTGTTTCCCGAGGTCGGGTTGAGCACGCAGCGGGCGGTCCGGGTCTCGGCGGGTGGGGTGGTCCTGGCGGACGGAACGGAACTGGAGGCGCCTCATGTCGTGATCGCCACCGGCAGCACTGGCGACGGACCGGCAACCCTGGCAGGGGCCGATGCCCTGCGCACGGCCCTTTCCGCGCTCCCCGCCGGGGCACGGGTCCGGGTGGACGGCGCCGGCCTGAGCGGGGTCGAGACCGCGACGGAGATCGCCGAGGCGATACCGCGCCTGAAGGTGTCCCTGACCGATCCCGCCGGGTTGTTTCCCGGCGGCTCGGAGGAAGACAGGAAGTGGCTCGCGAACCAGCTTCCCCAGCTCGGCGTGGTCTGGGACGACGGCCCGGCCGACCTGACGGTCGACTGCACCGGGCTGTCCGCGCCGGATCTCGCCTCCCGGTCCGGGATGCCCGTGGACGGGCGGGGCAGGCTCGTCGTGGACCGGACCCTTCAGGCGGCCCCCGGGGTCTGGGGACTGGGCGACGCCGTCGTCTCGCCGCAGCTGCCCCACCTGCGAATGGGGTGCGCGACCGCCCTTCCGATGGGCGCCCACGTCGCGGACAACGTCCATCGGGCGCTGGCGGGGGAAGCGGCCACCGGTTTCGACTTCGGTTTCTCGTTCCGCTGCGTCAGTCTCAGTCGCAGGAACGGCCTGATCGAATTCGTGGACCGTTGCGACGTCCCCACCGGTCGACGCCTGACCGGACGGATCGGGGCCTTCTTCAAGGAGAGAATCTGCCGCCTGGTGATCAACGCGCCCCGCCGCTCGGCGGCGGGTTACCGTTGGCTCGGGAGGCAACGGTGAGCACGGACGAGTATCTGCGACATCGTGGGCTGGTGCTGCGCATCGCCTACGACATCACCGGTTCCCTCTCCGAGGCCGAGGACATCGCCCAGGAAACATGGCTGCGCTGGCACCGGGCGACAGAAGAGACGAAGGTGACGCGGCCCAGGGCTTATCTGGCCCGAGTCGCCACGAACCTGGCACTCGATGCCCTGAGGCGACGCGACTACCCAGGTCGGTTCCTGCCGGAACCCGTACCGGAGGGCGATGCGACCGACTCGGGACTGGTGGTGGCGGAGGAGGTGTCACTGGCGCTGGCGCTGGTGTTGCAGTCGATGTCACCGCTGGAACGCACCGCCTTCGTCCTGCACGACGTTTTCAGTTTCTCCCACGAGGAGGTCGCGGAGTTCTTGGGACGTTCCCCCTCCTCCGTACGACAGCTGGCGAGTCGCGCCCGCCGCCACATCGAGGCAGGGCGTTCTCGTTTCGACGTGGACACTGAGAAGCACCACCGGTTGACCGAGGTATTCCTGACCGCTTGCCGGGCAGGTGATCTCGAATCATTGAAGAATCTCCTGACGGAGGACGTGACCGTCTTCTCCGACGGTGGCGGCCGGGCCACAGTGGCGGTGCGTCCCATCGTCGGAGCCGACAAGGTGGCTCGTTTCTTCCTGGGCCTGACCAGCAAGATGACGGGAACGACCACCATCGAGCTGACCAGTCTCAACTCAACCCCGGCCTGGATCGCCCGGCAGGACGGGCGGGTCGACCACGTCGGGTGGCCGATGGTCACCGGGGACGGGATCTCGGCCTTCTACATCGTGCGGAACCCGGAGAAACTAACCGCCCTCGGCCGCCCTCAGGAGTAGACGTGGGGGGCCAGGACCGCCAGATCCCGCAGGTTGCGGTACCTGCCCGCATAGTCCAGTCCGTAGCCGACCACGAAGTCGTTCGGGATGTCGAAGCCCACATACCTGACCGGGACGTCCATCGTCGCCGCCCCCGGTTTGCGGAACATCGTCATGATCGCGAGGCTGGCGGGCTGGCGGCTGGCCAGGTTGCTGACGAGGTAGCTGAGAGTCAGCCCGGTGTCGATGATGTCCTCGACAACGATGACGTGGCGGCCCTCAATGTCCACCCCGAGGTCCTTCAGAATGCGGACGACACCGCTGGACTGGGTTCCGGAGCCATAGGAGGAGATGGCCATCCAGTCCATCTCGACGTGCGATCTCATGGCCCGCTGCAGGTCGGCGACCACCATGACGGCCCCATTGAGCACCCCCACTAGGAGGATGTCACGTCCCTCATAGTCGGCGTCGATCTCAGCAGCCAGCTCCGCCAGCCGCGCTTGGATCTGATCGCTGGTGTAGAGGACCTCGACGAGATCGGGCATCACATCTGCTGCATCCACTCAAGCAAGCTTAGGGGCTCTGCCGCCTGGGACCGGCTGACATTCCGGTCCCAACGTAGGATTCACATCATGCGACTCCTTCTGATCCGGCACGGCGAGACCCAGGCGAACGTGGACCACAAGCTCGACACCGCCCATCCCGGCCAGCCCCTGACCGACCGGGGCCGGGAGCAGGCGGAGGCGCTGCCGCCACAACTGGCCGGCGAGCCGATCGAGGCTGTCTACGCCTCCACCCTGACCCGTGCCCAGGAGACCGCCGCCCCGCTGGCGGAGTCGCGGGGGCTGCGGGTAGAGGTGCTCGACGGCATCCAGGAGATTTCGGCGGGCGTCGAGGAGATGAACGAGGACTGGACGATCTATGTCGCAGAGCTGAGCTCCTGGTCCCCCGAGAACATGGACTCCGGCCTTGAGGGCGGAGAGACGGCCCGGGAATTCCTGACGCGCTTCAATCACGCCGTCGCAGGCATCGTGGACGCGGGTCACGAGTGCGCCGCGCTGGTCAGCCATGGGGCGGCGCTGAGAGTCTGGACTCTGGCCCAGGACCCCGGCTTCGGCTCCGAGAAGGCCCAGCCGCTGGACAACACGTCGTGGATCGTGCTGAACGGCTCCCACCAGGACGGTTGGAGGATCGAGAGCTGGGGCGGCGTGAGCTGAGCCGTCTCCGATGACCCCGGGGAGGGGGCCATCGGCAGGCTGTCGTACCCTGGGTCGGCACGATGCTGCATCATGCAGCCACACCGCACGAGGAAGTGAGGACCCATGGCCGTCGTCGCACTGCTCGGGACGCTCGACACCAAGGAGGCCGAGTACGCCTGGCTCAGGCGACGGCTTGAGCAGCTCGGGGCGAAGACCCTGCTGATCGACGCCGGCTCGTTCTCCACCAGCCCCTTGGCGGACATCACCTCCGACGAGGTGATCGCAGCTGCCGGGGAGGATGCCACCGCCCTGCGAGACCGCCACGACCGGGGCGAGATGACCAGGGTGATGAGGACCGGGGCCGCGCAGGTGATCCGGGGCCTCGCCGCCTCGGGCAGAATTCACGGGCTCTTGGCCGTCGGCGGCTCAGGTGGCTCCTCCATCGCGGCGGGAGCCATCCAGGCGCTCCCCGTCGGCTTCCCGAAGCTGTTGGTGTCGACCATGGCCTCCGGCGACGTCGGCCCCTACGTCGGCGAGGTGGACGCCACGCTCATGTACTCGGTGGTCGATGTGGCGGGGATCAACTCGGTCTCCTCCCAGATCCTCGGCAATGCCGCAGCCGCGATGGTGGGGATGGCTGTCGTCCACGAGCAGCGCATCAGCGCCCCGCCCGAGAGTCACAGGCCACTTGTCGGCATCACCATGTTCGGGGTCACGACCCCAGCCGCCGACGAGGCCCGCGCCAGGCTCAGCGACTTGGGCTACGAGGTGCTGGTCTTCCACGCCACCGGCACAGGCGGACGGGCAATGGAGAAGCTCATCGACTCGGGGGCACTGGCCGGTGTGTGCGACCTGACGACCACCGAACTCGCCGACGACCTGGTCGGCGGGGTGCTGTCGGCGGGCCCAAGACGGTTGGAGGCGGCCGGGCGGGCCGGCCTGCCGCAGGTGGTCAGCCTGGGTGCCCTCGACATGGTGAACTTCGGCCCGGCCGACACCGTCCCCGCCCAGTTCTCCGGCCGGAACCTGTTCGTCCACAATCCAACGGTCACGCTGATGCGCACCACCGCCACGGAGATGGCGGAGGTGGGACGGAGGATCGCCGGGAAGCTGGCGGCGGCGACCGGCCCTACCGAGTTGTTCATTCCGCTGCGGGGGTGAGCGCCATCGACGTAGACGACGCCCCCTTCCGGGACGCGGAGGCCGACGGCGTACTGTTGGAGGAGCTGCGCTCCGGCCTGGCGGGCAGCCGCGTTGCCATCCATGAGATCGACCAGGCCATCAATGACGCGGGATTCGGGGCCGCCATGGCCCAGGCCCTGCACGAAGCCATCATCAGCACATCCGAACAGCCTCTGGAGTGATTGGAGAAGCAATGTCTCGTGAAAAGATCCTCGAACGG
Source organism: uncultured Propionibacteriaceae bacterium (assembly GCA_936941515.1). Classification (GTDB taxonomy): domain Bacteria; phylum Actinomycetota; class Actinomycetes; order Propionibacteriales; family Propionibacteriaceae; genus Arachnia. The sequence continues at coordinate 10,421 of CAKZJI010000167.1, read as the reverse complement.
TTCCGCGCCCAGGTTGCCGCGGGCAGGCCGATCATCGGCGGAGGAGCCGGCACCGGCATCACGGCGAAGTCGGCTGAGGCCGGCGGAATTGATCTGCTGGTCATCTACAACTCCGGCCGGTTCCGCATGGCCGGGCGCGGCTCCCTGTCCGGCCTGCTGGCCTACGGCGATGCGAACGCCATCGTCATGGAGATGGCGAACGAGGTGCTGCCCGTGGTGAGGAACACCCCAGTCTTGGCCGGGGTGAACGGCACTGACCCGTTCCGCGTCATGGATCATTTCCTCCGCCAGGTGAGGGACATTGGTTTCGCAGGTGTCCAGAACTTCCCCACCGTCGGGCTGATCGACGGGGTGTTCCGGGCGAATCTGGAGGAGACCGGCATGGGGTACGGCCACGAGATCGACATGATCCGCCAGGCTCGGGAGCTCGACCTGTTGACCTCCCCATACGTCTTCGACGAGGATCAGGCGCGGGACATGGCTCGTGCCGGAGCCGACATCCTGGTGCCTCACATGGGCCTGACGACCTCCGGGACCATTGGGGCCAAGACCGCGCTGACCCTGGAGGAGGCAGCGGTGAAGGTCCAGGCCCTGGCCGACGCCGCCAAGAGCGTGAACCCTGACATCCTCTGCCTGTGCCACGGCGGGCCGATCGCGAACCCCGGTGATGCCCAGTACATCCTCGACAACACCGAGGGCATCGTCGGGTTCTATGGGGCCAGCTCCATTGAGCGGTTCCCGACGGAGACCGGCATCCGTGAGCAGACGGAGCAGTTCAAGTCCATCACCTTCGCAGAGTGAGGGGTGACTGCACTCCTGTCACAGCGTCATCCTTGATCACCCCGTCGATGAGGGGAGGAAAGCAAACCCTGGAAAACCTTTTTCACCCGGGTTGTGTTCGCCCCGGCGCCGAATGGGCTGCGCGACCACCTCGGCAGCAAGGCCCAGGGATAGGGCGTGCTGTGGTCGAACTGGCATACGCCAACGCATCATGGTTGCTGCGTCGACAGGCACTGGCACACCAGCAGGATTGGCGCTGCCCAACAGCCCACGCCAGGGCCACCATTCGGTCCTACCAATTCCCCGACCCTGCCAGCGGCGGCCACACCCCCTGGGCTAGGGTTGGGACTCAAGGACTACCAGTCCCGAAACAGGCAAGCCCGTTCCCCGCCGTGGCTTGTCGGAAGGATTTGGACGGAGAGCGATGAGCGCAGAATCAACGAGTGCGGCGGAGATCAGTCTCGCCGCGGATTTCGCCACTCCCAGCCTCACTGACTGGGAGAAAGAGGTGCTGAAGGTCCTGAACCGAAAGCGCCCCGAAGGCAAGGAACTTACTATCGAGCAGGCGTATAAACGCCTCACCAGCAAGACCGTCGACGGCCTGACGATCAAACCGCTGTACACCATTGAGGATGGGATTGACGATCTCGGGTTTCCCGGCGTCACCCCCTTCACACGAGGCACCACCGTCCGTAATGGAGAGATGGACGAGGGCTGGCTCATAGCGCAGCTGGTGGAGAATCCCGACGCCGCCGCGGCACGCAGGGACATCGACACTGACTTGGAGCGCGGAGCATCCGCCGTGTGGGTGCGGGTCGATCCCGACGCCATCCCGGCGAGCAAGCTCGCTGATGTGCTGGGCGACGTCCTGTTCGACCTGGCCCCCGTGCACGTGTCCTCCAACACAGATGAGCTGGCCGCCGCCGAGGCGCTCGTGGCGATTCTCACGGCCTCGGGAAAGGAGAACATCTCGGGCAGCCTGGGGGTCGACCCCATCGGCTTCGCCGCACTGAACGGCGGCGCACCGGACCTGAGCGTCATCGCCAAGGCAGTCGAGCTGGCCAAGCCCTTCCCTGGTCTGCGGCCCGTCGTCGTCGACGCCTCCCGCTACGACTCCATGGGCGCCGGAGATGTCGCCCAGCTGGCCTACGCGCTGGCCACAGGCGTCGAGTATCTGCGTGCCCTGACCGACCTGGGTCTCAGCCCCGACGAGGCGTTCGGAAAGATTCTGTTCCGCGTGAGCGCGAACACAGACCAGTTTGTGACCATCGCCCGCCTACGCGCGCTGCGCACCCTGTGGAGTCGGGTCGGCGAGGTCGTGGGGGTCTCTCCCGACAGGCGCGGTGCAATGCAGCATGCCGTCACGTCGCTGCGGGAGATCTCTCGGGATGACGCCTACGTCAACGTGCTTCGGGGCACGATCTCCGCCTTCGCCGCCTCCGTCGGCCAGGCTGAGATCATCACGGTCCTGCCTCTGGACACCGTCATCGGCATGCCGAACGATCTGACCCGCCGCATCGCCCGCAACACCCAGATCCTCCTGGCGGAGGAATCCAACCTGGGGCGCGTCAACGATCCCGCGGGTGGCGCATGGTTCGTCGAATCCATGACGCAGCAGCTGGGCGAGCAGGCCTGGGAGCTGTTCGGCAAGCTCGACGAGCAGGGTATGGCGGCGGCGCTGGCCGACGGCACCGTCGCCGCGCAGCTGAAAGAGATCAACGAGGCGCGGGCGAAGCTGCTGGCCACCCGCAGGCTGCCGCTGACTGGCGTCTCCATGTTCCCGAACCACACTGAGCAGGCGTTGGAACGTGACCCGCGGCCCGCCGCCCCCGACTACCGGGGCATCCCCCTGGTGCGTGACTCCGAGGTGTTCGAGGCGCTGCGTGACCGGGCGTCGTCCGCTACGAGGATCCCGACGGTGCTGCTGGCCTGTCTGGGTACCCGCCGCGACTTCGGCGCGCGCGAGGGCTTCACCTCGAACCTGTACCACGTCGGCGGCATCCACACGATCATCGCCGAGGGAACCGATCCCGAGGTCTTCGTCAAGGCCATGAAGGAGGCCGGCACCGACATCGCGGTCCTGTGCTCCAGCGCGAAGGTCTATGCCGAGCATGGTCTGGCCGTCGCGAAGGCGCTGAAGGAGGCCGGCGCCCAGGAGATCAGGGTCGCAGGGCAGCTCAAGGAGCTCGGCGGCGACGAGGCCGAGGTCAATGCCGTCATCGACGGCAACGTCTTCGACGGCATGGACGTCGTGGAACTCCTGACCGACACTCTGGACAAGCTGGAGGCCTGAGCAATGACTATTCCCCGTTTCAGTTCAGTCGCGCTGCATGGTGACGGCGTCCCCAGCGACGCCAAGAGGCAGTTCGACGATCATTTCCACCAGGTCGGCCACTCGGCCGGCTGGCAGACGCCAGAGCACATCCTGGTGCCGCCGCTGTTCAGCGACGGCGACCTTCAGGGTCTGGACTTTCTGACCACCCGTCCCGGCATCGCCCCCTATCTGCGCGGCCCGTACGCGACGATGTACGTGAACCAGCCGTGGACCATCCGTCAATATGCGGGCTTCTCCACCGCCGAGGAGTCGAACGCCTTCTACCGGCGCAACCTGGCGGCCGGGCAGAAGGGCCTGTCGATCGCGTTCGACCTGGCAACCCACCGTGGTTACGACTCCGATCATCCGCGCGTCGCCGGTGACGTCGGCATGGCAGGTGTCGCCGTCGACTCCATCCTCGACATGCGGCAGCTGTTCGACGGCATCCCCCTGGACCAGATGTCGGTGTCGATGACCATGAACGGCGCGGTGCTGCCGGTGCTGGCGCTGTACGTCATCGCAGCCGAGGAGCAGGGCGTCAAGCCCGAGCAGCTGGCCGGAACCATTCAGAACGACATTCTGAAGGAGTTCATGGTCCGCAACACCTACATCTACCCGCCGCTGCCGTCGATGAAGATCATCGCCGACATCTTCGCCTACACCAGCGCGAACATGCCGCGGTTCAACTCGATCTCCATCTCCGGCTATCACATGCAGGAGGCGGGGGCCACCGCGGACATTGAGATGGCCTACACCCTGGCCGACGGCGTCGAGTACATTCGCGCCGGCGAGTCGGTGGGCCTGACGGTCGATGCCTTCGCGCCGCGGCTGTCGTTCTTCTGGGCGATCGGCATGAATTTCTTCATGGAGGTCGCGAAGATGCGGGCCGCCCGCATGCTGTGGGCACGTCTGGTGCGCGGCTTCAACCCGAAGAACCCGAAGTCGATGAGCCTGCGCACGCACTCGCAGACCTCGGGGTGGTCGCTGACCGCGCAGGACGTCTACAACAACGTGGTGCGCACCTGCATCGAGGCCATGGGCGCCACGCAGGGGCACACGCAGTCGCTGCACACCAACGCCCTCGACGAGGCCATCGCTTTGCCGACGGATTTCTCCGCCCGGATCGCCCGCAACACCCAGCTGTTCATCCAGCAGGAGTCGGGCACCACGAAGACGGTGGATCCGTGGGCTGGCTCAGCGTATGTGGAGAAGCTCACCGAGCAGCTGGCCCGCAAGGGCTGGGAGCGGATCCAGGAGGTTGAGCAGGCGGGTGGCATGGCCAAGGCCATCGAGCAGGGCATCCCGAAGATGCGCATTGAGGAGGCGGCGGCCCGCACGCAGGCCCGCATCGACTCCGGTCGCCAGCCGGTCATCGGCGTCAACAAGTTCACCCTCGATCAAGAGGATGAGCTTGAGGTGCTGAAGGTCGACAACCGCGCCGTCCGCGAGCAGCAGATCGCCAAACTGGAGCGGCTGCGCGCGGAACGCGACGAGGCCGTCACCCAGGAGATGCTGGAGCGCGTCACCTGGGCCGCCGCGAACCCGGATCCGACCGACCCTGACCGCAACCTGCTGAAGGTGTCCATCGACGCAGCCCGCGCCAAGGCCTCCGTCGGCGAGATCTCCAGCGCCCTGGAGAAGGTCTTCGGACGCTACACCGCACAGATCCGCACCATCTCAGGCGTGTACAACAGGGAATCCGGCTCCTCCAAGATCGTCGAGAAGGCCCGCAAGCTCGTCGAGGAATTCGAGAAGGAGGAGGGGCGTCGCCCCCGCATCCTGATCGCGAAGATGGGCCAGGACGGCCATGACCGCGGCCAGAAGGTCATCGCAACGGCCTACGCCGACCTCGGCATGGACGTCGACGTCGGCCCCCTGTTCCAGACCCCGGAGGAGGTCGCACGGCAGGCCGTCGAGTCCGACGTGCACGTCGTGGGCGCCTCCTCCCTCGCGGCCGGCCACCTCACCCTGGTGCCCGCCCTGCGCAAGGAACTGGACAAGCTGGGCCGCCAGGACATCATGGTGGTCGTCGGCGGCGTGATCCCGAGCCAGGACTTTGAGGAGCTCCGCGCCAACGGCGCAGACGCCATCTACCCACCTGGAACCAACATCCCAGAGGCCGCCGTCGACCTGCTGGAGGTCCTGCACAAACGCCTCCACAGCGACGAGTCCTGACCGGACAACCCACGCAAACGGCCCGCCCCGACGAGGGGCGGGCCGCCTGTCTTTCCTGTCCCATTCCACCGTATTCCCCCGCCACGGGATGAGAATCCGGCCATGTCCTCAATCACTGGACATCTCAGAGCGGCCGACGGGATACCCCGGATTGGAGTCAGAAGGTAGGCCGCGACGCAGCTTTGGAGCCTTTCAGCCACCCCAGGAAGCCAGCGAATCTGAGAGATGAGACACAGCGAACCTAAGAGTTGACTACCAGCGAACCTAAGACTTGAGCATCGCCTGGCGTATGCTTCACGCTATGAAGGGGCTTGTCAACCGCGCAGTGGAACCGTGGGCACGCGAGGTACTGGACGCCACCCCGATACTCGCAATCGAGGGTGCCAGGCAGACGGGAAAATCGACCCTTGCCCAGATGCTGGTCCACGGTACGCAGGCTAAAGTCGTCTCCCTGGATGAGCCAGACGCACTCGCCTTTGCCCGCAACGACCCCCGGGGGTTCGTGGAGCAGGCCTCCGGCCAGACTCTGGTGATTGATGAGGTGCAGCGCGTCCCCCCGCTGACCCTCTCCATCAAGGCTTCGGTGGACAAAGACCGCCGCCCAGGTCGTTTCATACTCACCGGCTCCTCGGACCTGGCACGGATGCGCGGCGACAAGGACTCGCTTGCGGGTCGATCCATGACCATCAACCTGCTCCCCTTCACCCAAGCTGAGTTGCGGAACACCACGGCACGCGGCACCCTGGTTGATCGGCTCCTCGCCGCCGAGAGCCCCATCGCAGCAACTGCAGGACAGGAGCCACTCACCCATCAGTCGCTGATCGACCTGATCCTTCACGGAGGACTTCCCGCAGCTCAGAGATTGACACCTCGCATTCGCTCCGGCTGGTATCGCGACTATGTGGAGAAGCTGACGCGCGTAGATGCGCTGGACAACGGGAAGAAGCTCAGCCCGGACCGCCTGCAGGCCCTACTGCGGCTGATCGCAGCCAACCAGTCCGGAGAAACAGTGAAGGCCAGGCTGGGGCAGGAAGCCGCCATCCCCGCTTCAAGCATCACCAACTACCTTGATGCTCTGACTCGCCTGTACCTTGTCCAGGAAATTCAGCCCTGGACGCCGAACCTGACAAGCCGGGAAACCGGCCGCCGCAAGGCCTCAATAGTCGATCCAGGCCTGGCAGCGTGGCTATGTGGGGCCAATACGGCTTCACTCTCCACGCTTCCCCACGGTCTTCAGCTGCTGGGGCAGCTCACCGAGGGGTTCGTCGCCACAGAGCTTCACGCCCAGATCGAATGGAGCGAGACGAGATACCGCATTCATCACTACCGGGACAGAAACGGCCAGGAGATCGACTTCATTCTCGAACTCGACGACGGCCGCATCATGGGCATTGAGGTGAAAACCAGCAGAACCCTCAAGGGCTCCCATTTCAACGGTCTGCGTTTTCTCAGAGAGCGGTTGGGCGATCGCATGGTCAAGGCCGTCGTCTTGGCGCCCATGGACATGCCGGTGAGTTTCGGAGGAGGGCTCTGGGGGCTTCCGCTGTCGGCCCTGTGGACGTAGAAGCCCCTCGGCTTCACCCGCACCTCGACGCCGGGCCTGTGCACGAATCGCCGCCCCACATCCCTGCCGGGCCTGCACACGAATCACCGCCCCGTGCCCCAACGCCGTCGCCACAGGCCCGCCACGGTGTTGCAGCCGGCGTTTCGCGCACACCACCAGCACCACGGCCAAGCTGCGGCAAGGGGCCCCGCCCTCCCCGAAGCCCCCATGGAAAAGCCTCATGGACTTGTCTGCGTCAGGACCCGAGCCATGCTTCGCCTCGAAAGCTCCATCGCCTGCCTGATCCACCGGTTGCCGGTTCTCGCAAAATGGAACGTTTCACCTACAAGATGCGCCTTGCCGGTTCATGAGGTTCAGCCGCCTGAGCCTCATGACGTCAAGCACGATTTGCAGCAGCCTCTGCTGTACTCCTCTCTCCGTGAGGAACAGCTCGGGTGCGCTGCGTCTTACTTCATTGTCGGGAGGACCACTGTGGCTACGGTGAATGTGGACGAGTTCAACACCAGACTCACAAAGCATCTGAACAAGAAGGCACGGAAATGGCAGCCGCAGGTTGCCGTGCATGCTCCGAGCCTTGGGCTGGATTTCCGCTACGGTCAGGAGGATCTGCCGTTCCACTCCGCCAGCGTTGGCAAACTAGCCCCCGCAGCGATCACCATGCAGCTGGTCGAGCAGCAGGCAGTGACTCTCGACACTCGCATCTCATCAGTGCTGGACCCTGATCTGCTGCGGGGGATCTTCGTGGATGAGAGGCTGAGCGAAGTCACCATCGAGCATCTCCTGACTCATACCTCCGGAGCGAACGACTACCTCAATGGCCGCACGGAGGGGCCGACGGTCGCCGAACTCGCAGTAGCGGATCTTCACCGGCAGTGGACCCCGAACAGCCTGCTCGACCATGCCCGAGAACACCAACAGCCAGTAGGGGCACCTGGGCAGAAATTCTTCTACAGCGACACTGGGTTCATCGTCCTGGGGCTCTTGCTTGAGGCTGTCACCGGCACGGATTACCCCCACCTCGTGCACAAGCGAATCTTCGAACCGTTGGGCATGAGCCGCAGCTTCATGCCACTGCGCACGAAGCCAGCGATCGGAGAAAACACGATTGCGCCCCTATACCTGGGCAAAACCCGAGTCGACAACGCGGAGTCTCTGAGCCTCGACTGGGCTGGGGGTGGCCTCGCGGCCACGCTGGCCGATTATCTGACCTTCATCCACGCACTCCGCTCAGGAGGTCTGATCAGTGCGGAATCATGGTCATGGTTGACCGAGTCTCGTCACAAGTACAGGGCTGGCCTGCACTATGGGGCCGGGAGCATGAACGTGAAATTCGACGAGTTCTCCCCGTTCCTGCGGAATTGGCCGCGTCCCGTGGGTCATCTCGGGTTGACTGCGGCGCATCTATGGCACGATCCGGTGCACGATGCAGAGATTGTCATCAACTTCGGGTCCTCAAAGGCGATGCAGGCCAGCTTCTATTCGCTCATCGAGATTGTCGGGCTGCTGCGTCAACTCAGCTGATTCCAGCGACATCAGCAGAGCTGGAGGACCTCTTCACATGGCCGCCTTCCGTTGTATGAACCGAGCCGCAAGGACTAACAGGAAGCCTGCCAAACCCCGGAGACAGCCCCGTCGGGTTACAGTATGCCGAGACACGATCCTTTGCAGGGGGCTCTCATGATCATCACCGGGTTGACGCTGGCAGGAATCGCCGCGCTCGTGCACGTGTTCATCTTCTATCTGGAGTCGCTTGCCTGGACAGGTGAGCGCGCCCGAAAAATCTTTGGAACCGGCACCGCCGAACAGGCAGCAGCGACGCGGGAGATCGCCTTCAACCAGGGTTTCTACAATCTTTTCCTCGCCATCGCGGTCTTCCTCGGCATCGCATTCCACCTGGCGGGGCAGCCGGTGGTGGGGACGACGTTGGTGCTCACCGGGGCCGGATCGATGGTCGCGGCCAGTCTTGTCCTACTCCTGAGCAGCCCCGACAAGGCCTCCGCCGCACTGAAGCAGGGTGTGATTCCAGCTTGTGGCATTGCCGCCCTGATCATCGGCCTGATCGCTGGCTAGCACCGGCCAGGAGCCCAACGACAGCGCCCAGCCCATATAGATGAAGAGCTGGGCGCTGTGCGTTCTTCAACCGAGTCAGCGACCCGTGCGGGGCAGACCAGGATGCTTCTTCGACGTCACCGATGTTGTGGGATTCGCGGATGGCTTCGTCGTCATGGCCGGAGTGGGATTCGCGGATGGCTTCTGCTCCTTCTTGGCCGACGCCGGGTGACTGTTCGGATCGAACGGATCGGTCCCAGCCTCCACCTCATCGCCATTGGTGAACCCATCACCATCCTCATCCGCACCCAGATCGAAAGCAGGCTTCTCCGGCTCAACAAGCCCATTGCCCTTCTTGGTCACCACTGGATAGCTTTTCGGGTCGAAGGGGTCGGTCCCGGCCTTGATCTCCTCCCCGTTGGTGAAACCGTCGCCATCCTCATCGGCATCCAGGTCGAAAGTAGGTTTCGCGGGCTCGACGAGGCCGCTGCCCTTGTCGGTCACCACCAGGCACTGGTCGGCGACGGTGTAGCCGTTCCAGGTGGGTTTGGCGTAGCCGTCCGCCACCTGGTCGGCGCCAAAGTGGCAGTAGTAGCTGAGGGCGAGGCCCTGCGGGTCGCCGAAGGATCCGGTGTTGGGGCTGAAGCGTCCAGGTGCATGGATGGCGGGCGCGGGCCCCTCCATCCTCACCGTCTTCAGGGCATTGCTGCCGAAGGCGCGCTTTGCGATGGTGGTGACCTTGGATGGAATGGTCAGCGAGGTGAGGTCGTTGTACTCGAAGGCGGCCTCCTGGATCTCGGTGAGCTCCTCGGGCAACGTCACGGACGTCAGCGCATTGCTGTGGAAGGCCCGCTCCGGGATGGTGGTGATGCCCTTGGGCAGGGTCAGCGAGGTGAGTCTGTTGCCTGCGAAGACCTCAGGGCCAAGCGAGGTCACGGTCTCCGGGATGTCCACGGAGGTGAGCCTGTTGTTCGAGAACACCGCCTGCTCCAGGCTGGTCAGCCCCGCAGGAATGGTGACGCTGGCAAGCTGGTTGGCCTCGAAAGCCGATGCCCCCACCTTCGTCACCGTGTCCGGCAGGGTGAGGGAGGTGAGTTTGCAGGACGCGAAGGCCGCCGGGCCGATGGTGGTCAGGCCCACCGGCAGATCCACCTGGGTGAGGTTGTTGTTGACGAAGGTCGAGGCCTTGATCTCCGTGAGGTTCCTCGGCAGCTTGACGGTCTTCATGAAATTGTTCATGAAGGCCTGACTCCCGATGGATGTGACGGTGTCAGGGATCACCAGGTCGTCGATGGAGTTGCTGTAGAAGGCTGCGGACCCGATCTCCTCCAGCCCATCCGGGAGTGCGACGCTGTCCAGCCGCGCTGACCGCAGCGCGCCGTCCCCGATGCGCTTCACCGGATAGGTGACGCCAGCGCTGGTCACGGAGTCGGGGATCACCAGGTCACGGGACACCTTCCCGCGCGTGTATCCGACGAGTGTGGCCCCGGACTCCGGGGAGACCGGATCGACACGGTATGACACGGCGTCGACGACGAC
>CAKZJI010000166.1 GCA_936941515.1 uncultured Propionibacteriaceae bacterium | reverse complement strand
AGCACCCGCGCGCCACCGCGGCCGCCACCATCAAGGCAGGTAACGAGCTCTTCATGCCCGGAGGCGAGACGGACCGGGAGGACCTCCTGGCGGCCCTGGAACGGGGGAGCGCAGGGCGTGGCACGGAAGACCGGAGCGCGGCGGAAGAGGGGGGCGTGGCCCTGACGCGCGACGAGCTCGAGAAGCAGGCCGCCCGCGTTATCCGCGCGGCTTGGAGGATAGCCATGATCTCGACATCCTGATGCTCGCGCTGTAGAATTAATCGAAGGATTCAGCAGCGGGGGGTGTGATGCCGACGATCAAGCCAGTATCAGATCTGAGGAGCTACACCGACGTTCTTAAGGATGTTGCGGAGGGCTCGCCTGTTTTCCTCACCAAGAATGGTCGTGGGAGGTACGTCCTTCTCGATATGAAGGACTATGACCGCATTAAGGCGGGTGGTCGTCTCCTCCGAGAGGTCGAGGCGGGTCGGATTTCTGGTGAGGAGCAAGGGTGGGTTAGTGCTGCAGACGTGCGTGCGCACTTCGTCGCACGGCGGGATTCCGCCCATGAGTGCAGAGATCGTCTACTCCACTGATGCTCTCATTGATCTTGATGAGGCCTGGGATTTCACGGTTGAGACCTCAGGCGACCCGGACTTAGCGTTTCAGCAGGTGGATGCCCTGCTTGAGGCAGTCGAAGGGGCTCGTAGCTACCCGTTGGCCGGGAGTAGGTTGGATGTTGTTGTTGGCACGCCAACTGACAGTCGCTATGTTGTGGCTGGTCGTCTGCTGGCTGTTGACAGCATTGAAGAGCACTTCATTCGGGTGGATCGGATCTTCGATACTCGGCAGGACTGGGTCTCTGTGCTCGTCCGGCGTGGCTGAGATCCCGTGTTTTGGGAGGACTGCTGGGGCCTGTCGCTGGGGCATTGAACGTGACATGCTCAGCAGGAGCCACCTGCACATCGTAAGGAGCCCTCCATGGCGCTGACACCTCAAGCACGTGAGACCTTCACCAGGCTGTTCGGGGTGGAGCCCCAACCCCACCCCA